>NZ_JBIAUE010000001.1:0-108663 GCF_042892615.1 Streptomyces sp. NPDC001750
CCGTCAAGCACAGGCTCAAGCAGATCCAGTACCGCCCGGACCTGGTCGACGGATGCCTCGCCAGCACCGACCTGATTATGGACGACTGACCGACATCACGAATTCAAGTTCAGTAGTGCCGTGACCGGCAAGGTTTGCCCGGAGCGGCACTAGTCGAGCAGACGGGGCGTGAGCGCCCCGCACGGCACGAGGTCCATCTCTCCCCCGGCCTCCCGCAGATCCGCGAGCACCAGCTCGTCGTACATCAGCAGCCCCGACTGCTCGGGCCAGACGATCGCCCAGAGCCAGAGCCCACGCGCCTCGCCCGCGAAGACCGCGCGGTCCTCGGGGGCACCCTTGACGTGCCAGAGCGGGGTGGGACGTCCGGCGGCGAGCATCTTGACGTCGGGCGGTCCGTCGACGTCCAGGTACGGGCCGGGGTCCGGTCCTTCGACACCGGCGTACCGCGCCCCGAGGCCCACGCCGAGCTCCTCGGTGACGAGCAGCAGCTCCCCCATGCCGCCGACCGGGCCGGGTCCGGAGCAGGCGACGGCGGTCGCCCGGCCGCCGCTGCGTTCGTCGCCCGCGCTCGCGACACCGGTGTACAGCCAGCCCACCGGCAGCGGCCAGGGCATCCACACCGGCACCCGGGCCCGGCGCACGACCACGCCCAGCGCCTCGACGCTGGGCGGCACGACCGGCTGCAGCGGATACACACCGCCGTGCACGGAGCACTGCCAGGTGTCGGCGAAAAGACCGGGCGCCCTGACCCGGCCTCCGCACTTCGGGCAACTGGGTTCGCCCCTCATAGCGACCAACGGTCCTCCAGGACCGCCGCCGCGTCAAGGCGATCAACCGTCCGCGGCACGGCCTCACCAGGGAAAATAGATGTAACTTGCATTTATTAGTCTCTCTAACTTACTCTGTGGGGCGCACAACGAACTGGTGACCTAGTGGAGAGCGAGAAGCCCCATGCAGGGAGAGGATCCGTTCGATCAGGGAGCAGGCGGCATCCTGCGCCAGCCGAAGGCCGTCTGGGCCACCGCGGGCGCGTCGGTCGTCGCCTTCATGGGCATTGGTCTGGTGGACCCGATCCTGCCGTCCATCGCCAAGGGCCTGGAGGCGACGCCGAGTCAGGTATCGCTCCTGTTCACCTCGTACTTCCTGATCACCGCCGTGGCGATGCTCGTCACCGGCTTCGTGTCCAGCCGGATCGGCGGACGCAGGACGCTGCTGGCCGGTCTGGCGCTCGTGGTGGTCTTCGCGGCGCTGTCCGGCACCTCGTCGTCCGTCGGCGAACTCGTCGGCTTCCGGGCCGGCTGGGGTCTGGGCAACGCCCTGTTCGTGTCGACCTCGCTCGCCGTGATCGTCGGCGCGGCGGCGGGCGGCAGCGCGGCGGCGATCCTGCTGTACGAATCGGCGCTCGGCCTGGGCATGGCGTGCGGGCCGCTGCTCGGCGCCCTGCTCGGTGACGCCAGCTGGCGCTACCCGTTCTTCGGCACGGCCGCGCTGATGGCGATCGGGTTCATCTGCATCACGGCGTTCCTGAAGGAGCAGCCCAGGCCCGCCCGGAAGACCTCGCTGCTGGACCCGGTCCGGGCGCTCGGTCACGGCGGCCTCGCCTCCGTCGCGGCCTCGGCGTTCTTCTACAACTACGCGTTCTTCACGATCCTGGCGTTCACGCCGTTCGTACTGGACATGACGCCGTACCGCTCGGGCGCGGTCTTCTTCGCCTGGGGGCTGCTGCTCGCGGTCTTCTCGGTGCTTGTGGCGCCGCGGCTCCAGAAGCGCTTCGGCTCGTTGAAGGTGCTCGGCGTCTCGCTGGTGCTGCTCGCCGTCGACCTGCTGGTCCTGGGGTACGGCGACCACACCGCCGCCGTCGTCGGCACGATCGTCTCCGGCGCCTTCATCGGCATGAACAACACGGTCTACACGGAGCTGGCGCTCGGAGTGTCGGACGCACCGCGCCCAGTGGCGAGCGCGGGCTACAACTTCGTCCGCTGGTTCGCCGCGGCGGCCGCCCCGTACCTCGCCCCGAAGATCGAGGAGTGGAGCAATGTCCACATACCGTTCGTGGTCGCCGCGGCCACGGCCGTGATCGGCGCGGCCGTCGTCCTGGCCCGGCGTACGGCGCTGACGCACGAGGCGCGGGAGCTGGAGCCCCGGCACGCCACCGAGGACGGTGTCGCGGCCTTCACCGACTGAGCTCCGTCACGCCCCCGGGCCCGCCCCCCTCGGCCCCGTCGGCGACTCCACCTCCCGGTCGCGGGCGGGGCGTCGCGTCGGCAGATCCCCGCGCGGTGGGACCTCGTGCCGACCGAGCCGCGTGCACGAGGCCCGGTACGAGCGCTACGCGTCCAGCGGTACGGAGCCACGCAGCGGATCCCGCAGATCCGTGCCGTGCGAGAGCCACCGCTCCTGGAGCGCCTGTGCGCCGCGGACCCGCTTCCACGCGGCCTCGTTGGCCGTCATCGGCAGCAGCGGCAGGAACCGCACCGGGTCCGTCCCGGAACCCGTGGCGTTCGCCCCCTCGTCCGGGCCGAGGTCCAGCTCCAGGTCCTCGACCAGACCGCCCGGCTCCGCGACCAGCACGGAGCTGAACGGCGCCCCGGGCCAGAGCGGTTCACCGGTCTCCAGCGAGCCGCCGGGCGCCACGATCACCCCCTCGACCTGCGGAGAGGCGGCCAGCACCGCCAGTGGGCGCAGCACCTTGTCCGTGTCGGCGAGTCCGGCGCGCACGGACAGCAGCAGTTCGGCGCGCGGGCCCTTCACCGGGTCCACGAGGGTGGCGGTCGGATCCGTCATGGGGTGCGCGGACATGCCGAGCGTGGCATAGCGCACCACATCGCCGTCGATGAAGCGGAGCACCTCGATCCGGTCGGTACCGAGAAAGGTCACCGCGGCCCGCGCGTCCGGTTCGCCGAGGGCCGTCAGCAGCCGGGCCTCGACCAGAGCAAGAATTTCTCCCATCCAGCGAGCATAGGACGCGTATGGAATGGGCAAAGTAAGGGATTGACCCTCGGGCGGCTGATAGTGTTGGCCGCTGGTCGGGGCGTAACGCAGAAGCGTTCCTCTCGGTCCCGACGACACGTCATCCCCCACGGGGGACCGGCTGGAGGAGGTGGGGCTGCCATGGATCGAAGTCGATCGTGCAGTACGACCGCTCTTCCGCCCCACACCCTCTCCCCGGTGATCTGAAGCCTTCCCGGTCAGGGTCCAAGGCATCGCGTACGACGGAAGAGCACCCCTTTTCTGCCTGTCCGTAGCGACCGCCGTCCTCGTGTCGCCCCGGTGCCGCCCGCTTTGCGGACGTGATCCCACGTCCTCGTTCCGGGCTGTTCCACGCGCCCGACGACGGCCCTCCGTGAAGGAGTCAGCCATGTCGATGATCCGCGATCTGCGCGCCGCCGTGCGTCCGTCCCTGCGCAGGAACAACGCCATTCACCACGTCTACGACGCCACTCGCGACCCGTCCGCCTCCAGCGCGGTCGTGGACTGCGCGGTCTACCGCGACGGTCGCAGGGTGGAGGACGGCGCCTGCCGCACCCCGCACGAGGCGATGCTCCAGGTGCGGAAGTCGGGCGGCTTCGCCTGGATCGGTCTGCACGAGCCGACCGAGGAGGAATTCGCCGGTATCGCCCAGGAGTTCGGCCTCCACCCGCTCGCCGTCGAGGACGCGGTCCACGCCCACCAGCGGCCGAAGCTGGAGCGGTACGACGACACGCTGTTCACCGTCTTCAAGACCATCCACTACGTCGAGCACGCCGAACTCACCGCGACCAGCGAGGTCGTGGAGACCGGCGAGGTGATGTGCTTCACCGGCCGGGACTTCGTCATCACCGTCCGGCACGGCGGCCACGGCTCGCTGCGCGCGCTGCGGCACCGGCTCCAGGACGACCCCGAACTGCTGGCCAAGGGCCCCTCCGCGGTCCTGCACTCCCTCGCGGACCACGTCGTAGACGGCTACATCGCGGTGGCGGGCGCCGTGCAGGAGGACATCGACGAGGTGGAGACCGAGGTCTTCTCCACCCCCACGAAGGGCAGTCCGCGCGGCTCGGACGCGGGCCGGATCTACCAGCTCAAGCGCGAGGTCCTGCAGTTCAAGCGGGCCGTCTCGCCGCTGCTGCGGCCGATGCAGCTGCTGAGCGAACGGCCGATGCGGCTCATCGACCCCGACATCCAGAAGTACTTCCGCGACGTCGCCGACCATCTGGCACGGGTGCACGAAGAGGTCATCGGCTTCGACGAACTGCTGAACTCGATCCTCCAGGCCAGCCTCGCGCAGGCGACCGTCGCGCAGAACGAGGACATGCGCAAGATCACGTCCTGGGCGGCCATCGTCGCCGTGCCGACGATGATCTGCGGCGTCTACGGCATGAACTTCAAGCACATGCCCGAGCTGGGCTGGAAGTACGGCTATCCGATGGTGCTGGGCGTCATCGGGGTGGTCTGCTTCTCGATCCACCGCACGCTCAAGCGCAACGGCTGGCTCTGAGCACGCTCAGGCACACGGGCCCGGCTCCGGGCGCGTCAAGGCGCGACGGGCCGGCTCCCGACCGCGTCACCGGCTCCGGGGACGCTCGGGCGCACGGCAGGCCGCAGACCCGCGTCGTCGGCTCCGGCCGCCACCGATTCCGGAGCGGACCGTCGCCGGAACCGCCGTCCCATGAGGGACCGTCCCCGGTTTGCGAATAGAGTTCGGGTCATGACTGCTGCTGCCGCCGACGCGCCGTTGGACCGGGCCCTGGTCGAGGAGGCCACCAAGAAGTCCGGTCTCGTCTGGGTGCGGGGCACCGGCCCCGCCCGGGCCCTGTGGCACGTCTGGCACGAGGGCGCGGCGTATCTGGTGGGCGACGGCCCCGGCGAGCAGCCGTTCCCGGCCGGTCTCACCGACGGGTCCGCCGCCGAGGTGACCGTGCGCAGCAAGGACAAGGGCGGCCGACTGGTCGCCTGGACGGCCACCGTGACGGAGCTGGCGCCGCACTCCGATGAGTGGGAGGCCGCCGTCGGCGAGCTCAGGAACAAGCGGCTGAACGCGCCGGACGCCGAGCGCGTGCCGGAGCGGTGGGCGCGTGAGTGCCGGGTGCTGCGCCTGGTTCCCGGCGAGGTCCGCACCGGGCTGCCGGACGGCTCGCTGGCCGCGGCGCCGCTGCCGACGCCCGCGACCACCCGGCGGCCGGTGCCGGCCGGGCTGCCGCGGCTGCTGAAGCGCGGACGCAAGGGCTGACCGCCGACGCGGGTGCCTGCCCCGGACCCGTGCCCCGTCCCCTGCCGCGCATGTGGCGAACGCCGGGCGCGCCCCCGGCCGTCCCGTGCCGCGCACGTGACGGGCATCGGGCCCGGCCCGGGCTCAGGGCGATGTCCTGGGCAACTGCTTGCCGTAGTCGACCGTGTCCCGCTCCGTGGGCGCCTCCAGTGGGAATTCCCGGCCCCACTCCGACAGCGTCACGGTCCCGCCGCCTCCGCCGCGTGCGAACCGCAGCGGGTACGGCGTGCCCTCCAGGGCGACATCGAGCGTGCCGCCCTCGCCCTTGCCGCCCGTGATCTGGACGGTGCGGACCTGCCCGACCTTCGTCCGGTCGCCCTTGTTGAGCGTGCCGTGCAGCGTGAGCACCCCGTCGAGCAGGGTCTTCTTGTCCGTGAAACCGCGCAGCTGCTTGTACGTGGGGTCGTCCTGCGGCACTTTGACGTACTTGTTCTGGAGCTTGTCGGCGGCGTCCCCGCCCGCCGCGGTGTCCGCCCCGGGCTTCTCCTCGTGGCTCCAGAACGCGGCGTTCGCCTTGAGGTAGAGCTCGTCACCGATCCGCAGCAGCTCGAAGGTGCTGTCCTTCGAGGCGACGGAGCCGGTGCCGCCCTTGTCCTTGAGCCGCATGTCCAGCTTGTACGTGCCGTCCTTGCCGACCAGCGTCCCCGCGAGGTGCACCGCGTCGGCGCCGTCCGCGGCGGTCCGCGCCTTCTTCTCGATCCGCTCGGCGGAGAGCTTGCCGACGCCGTTGGTCCCCTTGTCCGGGTCCTCGCCCGCGCATGCCGTGAGGGCGACGGACAGCCCCGCGCAGAGCACGACACCGAGGGCGGTCCGGCATCGGGCCCGGGCGGGCGGCACGGAATCGGTCACTGGACGCACTGCCTCTCGTCTGCGTGGCGGTTCACCTGTGCGGCGGTTCACCCGCATGGTGGGGTGGCAGACCGCAGCGTACCCGTGCCGATCACACCGTCCCGCAGGGAGTCGTACGGACCGCTCCGCCGGAGCGGCACGGAGCGGCACGGGCTAGCCTGATCCCGTCATAACGGATGATTGACGGCCAAACAGGCTGGACGACGAAGTCGTACACGGAAGAGATCACGAAGCCGTACGCGCCGGAGTCGTACCCGGCCGAACCGTTCACGGTCGGAGTCGTCCCCGGAAGAGACGGAAGAAGGAGACGCACCATGGCGGCAGGCGCCCCCAGGGTCTTCGTCTCGCATCTCGCCGGCGTCCCGGTCTTCGACCCCAACGGCGACCAGGTGGGCCGGGTGCGCGACCTGGTCGCGATGCTGCGCGTCGGCGGGCGGCCGCCCCGGCTGCTCGGTCTCGTCGTCGAGGTGCTGACCAGGCGCCGGATCTTCCTTCCGATGACCCGTGTCACGGGGATCGAGTCCGGTCAGGTCATCACCACCGGCGTGGTCAACATGCGCCGCTTCGAGCAGCGCCCGACCGAGCGGCTGGTGCTCGGCGAGTTCCTGGACCGGCGCGTCCGGCTCGTGGAGACCGGCGAGGAGGTCACCGTCCTCGACGTCGCCATCCAGCAGTTGCCGGCCCGCCGCGACTGGGAGATCGACAAGTACTTCGTGCGCAGGGGCCGGGGCGGGGCACTGCGGCGCAAAGGAGAGACGCTGACGGTCGAGTGGTCGGCGGTCAGCGGGTTCTCGCTGGAGGAGGAGGGGCAGGGCGCCGAGTCCCTGGTCGCCACGTTCGAGCGGCTGCGCCCGACCGACGTGGCGAGCGCGCTGCACCACCTGTCGCCGAAGCGGCGGGCCGAGGTCGCCGCCGCGCTGGACGATGAGCGGCTCGCCGACGTCCTGGAGGAGCTGCCCGGGGACGACCAGGTGGAGATCATCGGCAAGCTCCAGGAGGAGCGCGCGGCCGACGTCCTGGAGGCCATGGACCCGGACGATGCGGCCGACCTGCTGTCCGAGCTGCCCGAGGAGGACAAGGAGCGGCTGCTGGCACTGATGCGCCCGGGCGACGCGGCGGACGTGCGGCGCCTGATGTCGTACGAGGAGCGGACGGCGGGCGGTCTGATGACGACCGAGCCGATCATCCTGCGGCCGGACGCGACGGTCGCCGACGCGCTCGCCCGGGTCCGGCAGGCGGACCTGTCCCCGGCGCTCGCCGCGCAGGTGTACGTGTGCCGGTCGCCGGACGAGACCCCGACCGGCAAGTACCTGGGCACCGTGCACTTCCAGCGGCTGCTGCGGGACCCGCCGTACGCCCTGGTGGGTTCGATCGTCGACAGCGATCTCGTCCCGCTGACCCCGGACACCCCGCTGCCGGCCGTGACGAGCTATCTGGCCGCGTACAACCTGGTCTCGGTGCCGGTCGTGGACGAGAGCGGTTCGCTGCTCGGCGCGGTGACCGTCGACGACGTGCTCGACCATCTGCTGCCCGAGGACTGGCGGGAGGCCGACTTCCGCGGCGAGGGGGAGGCCGCCCATGGCCGGTGAGGACCGCGCGAAGGCCGCGACGACCGGTGCCTCGGGCATCGTGCGCCCGCCCCGCTACCGGCTGGACCAGCCGAAGACCCCGCGGCCGAGACTGCTGCCCGAGTACGACCCCGAGAGTTTCGGCCGGCTCTCCGAGCGGATCGCCCGCTTCCTGGGCACCTGGCGCTTCATCGCCTGGATGACACTGTTCATCTTCGCCTGGCTGACATGGAACGTCTTCGCGCCGCCCGCCTGGCGGTTCGACCCGTACCCGTTCATCTTCCTGACGCTCATGCTGTCGCTCCAGGCGTCGTACGCGGCCCCGCTGATCCTGCTCGCGCAGAACCGGCAGACCGACCGCGACCGGGTCACCTACGAGCAGGACCGCAAGCAGAACGAGCGCTCCATCGCGGACACCGAGTTCCTCACCCGGGAGATCGCGACCCTGCGGATGGGGCTGGGCGAGGTCGCCACCCGGGACTGGATCCGCTCCGAGCTGGAGGATCTCGTCAGGTACCTGGACGACCGGCGCGGCCGCCCCCCGGCTCACGCGGACGGGAGTGACGAAGACCGCTGAGGGCCGCTACTCGCGCGTAGCGCCAGGCGCCGCAGGCCCGCCCGTCGCCCACCACCACCCACAACGAGCGCTGCGCGCACCCTCCCGCCCGTCGCCCGCCACCACCCACAACGAGCGCTGCGCGCACCCTCCCGCCCGTCGCCCGCCACCACCCACAACGAGCGCTGCGCGCACCCGTACTATCGATGTATGGCTACGGAAGACGCGGTGCGCGAGGCACTGGCGACGGTGAACGACCCGGAGATCCACCGCCCGATCACCGAACTCGGCATGGTGAAATCGGTCGAGGTCGGCGCTGACGGTGCGGTCGCTGTCACGGTCTATCTCACGGTTTCGGGCTGCCCGATGCGCGAGACGATCACCAAGAGCGTGACCGAAGCGGTCGCCCGCGTGGAGGGCGTCTCGCGGGTCGACGTCACGCTCGACGTGATGAGCGACGAGCAACGCAAGGAACTGGCGGCCTCGCTGCGCGGCGGCACGGCCGAGCGCGAGGTGCCGTTCGCCAAGCCGGGCTCGCTGACCCGGGTCTACGCGGTCGCGTCCGGCAAGGGCGGCGTCGGCAAGTCGTCGGTCACGGTGAACCTGGCGGCCGCGATGGCGGCCGACGGCCTCAAGGTCGGTGTCGTGGACGCCGACATCTACGGCCACAGCGTGCCCCGGATGCTCGGCGCCAGCGGGAAGCCGACCCAGGTCGAGAACATGATCATGCCGCCGTCGGCGAACGGCGTGAAGGTCATCTCCATCGGCATGTTCACCCCGGGCAACGCTCCGGTGGTGTGGCGCGGGCCGATGCTGCACCGCGCGCTGCAGCAGTTCCTCGCCGACGTGTACTGGGGCGACCTGGACGTCCTGCTGCTCGACCTGCCGCCGGGGACGGGCGACATCGCGATCTCGGTCGCGCAGCTCGTGCCGAACGCCGAGATCCTCGTCGTCACGACGCCGCAGCAGGCGGCGGCCGAGGTCGCCGAGCGAGCCGGGGCGATCGCCGTGCAGACGCACCAGAAGATCGCCGGCGTCGTCGAGAACATGTCGGGCATGCCGTGTCCGCACTGCGGCGAGATGGTCGACGTGTTCGGTACGGGCGGCGGCGCGAAGGTCGCTGAGGGACTGACACGGACGGTCGGCGCGGAGGTGCCGGTGCTCGGCTCCATCCCGATCGACGTGCGGCTGCGCGAGGGCGGCGACGAGGGCGAGCCGGTCGTCCTGTCCGACCCCGACTCCCCCGCCGGCAAGGCTCTGCGCACCATCGCGGACAAGCTCGGCAACCGCCGTCGCGGACTGTCCGGCATGTCCCTGGGCATCACCCCGCGCAACAAGTTCTGAGCGGCGGCCCGCTGGACCGCTCACCGGAGGCGGGCCCGCTGTACGCGCTCGCGCGCATGCAACGGGCCCGCGCCATCCGCTACGTGTACGCCGTGATGTCCTCGACGACCGAGAAACCCAGCCCGTACGCGCTCATCCCGCGCCCGTACGCGCCGATGTGCACCTCGCCGGGCGCCGACCCCGCCAGCACCCAGCCGAACTCGGACTCGCGGTAGTGGAACGGCACCGGGACGCCGTCCACCGGCAGGGACAGCGTCGACCACGCGGGCCCGTCCAGATCGTCGGCGAGTTCGAACGCCGTCTCCGTCTGCTGGCTCAGCCAGTCGTCGCGCAGCGCGTGGTCCAGATGAGCGGGCCAGGTGCAGGCGAGCAGCCCGGACCCGGCCAGCCAGGCGGCGGAGGCGACCGTCGTTGCGTCCAGCAGTCCGGTGCCGTCGCCGCTGCGCTGTTCGGGGCCGCCGGCCACTGTCACGACGACCGCGAACCGCTGCCGTTCACCACCCGCGTCGGTGCGTACCGACGGCTCGTCGCCGTGGCCGATGGAACCGTGCCGCACCGGGCCGTCCGCCGCGGCGCCGATCTGCACCAGCCGGCGCGGTCCGGTGAAGGCGCCGTCCAGTCCGTACCAGGGAAACGGAGCGGCCAGGAAACCATCGACCATGCGCCGGGCAGCCGACTTCCCCTCGGCGGTGACTGTGCCCGGCGCGTCCTCCGCGCCCACCCGACTGGTCGTCTCCATCTGCCCGGCCGCCTCCTCGATCCATGGGGTCCGGAGCGGCCCGCCCCCCGCGGGCGTCCTCACAACCGGACAGATGGAGAATAGCCATAGCGTCCGGACGACCCGGGATTGACCACCGTCAGGTGGCGTCGGCGTCGAACGGCGGGTGATCGTCCTTCACGGGCTGCGGACGCTTCTTGAGCAGGTCCGGAGTGCCGGCGGACCCACCCGCACCGCCGATCGCCGAACCGCTCGACGCGCCGCCGAGGGAGTCGGCGGATTCCACGGCCGCGGGCTCCCTGCCGTTCACCGCGTCGGTGACCTCGGACAGGTCCTTGCGCAGGTCGAAGCTCTCGCGGATCTCCTTCAGCCCGAGCTCGTCCTCGCCCGCCATGAGCTGCTTGCGGACGAACGTCTTGGGGTTGAGGTCCTCGAACTCGAAGTCCTTGAACTCCGGCCCCAGCTCCGCGCGGATGTCGTGCTTGGCGCTCTCCGAGAACTCGCGGACCTTGCGGATGAAGCGTGAGGCGTCCTGAATGACCTTGGGCAGCTTGTCCGGGCCGAAGATCAGCATGCCGAGGATCGCGAGCGTCAGCAGCTCCATGACGCCTATGTCATTGAACACCTTGTCGCTCCTCGTGTTCTCCGCGACCAGGGCGGTTGCGGTCCGGACCCGCTCCACGGTACCCGCCGTGACTGTCCGCGCGGTAGCGCCCCACGGCCGTCAGCCGCCGGTTGCCGACCCGAGCGTCACAGAGATGGACAGCTCTTTACCACCGCGGGTCAGCCCGAGGTCCAGACGGTCGCCGGGCCGGTGTGCCCGGATCTTCACGATCAGTTCCTCAGCGCTGTGCACCCGTCGGCCGTCGACCTCGGTGATGACGTCACCCGGCCTGATCCCGGCCTTGGCGCCGGGCCCGCCGGGCGTCACCGCGGGCTTGCCCTCCGCGCCCTCGGCCCCGACCTTGGCGCCGTCGCCGGTGTACTTCATGTCGAGCGTGACACCGATCACGGGGTGCGTGGCCCTGCCGGTGTTGATCAGCTCCTCGGCCACGCGCTTGCCCTGGTTGATCGGTATGGCGAAGCCGAGCCCGATGGACCCCGACTGTCCGCCGTCGGTGCCGGAGCCGCCGTCGGCGGCGCGGATGGCGCTGTTGATGCCTATGACATGTGCGTCGGTGTCGACGAGCGGTCCGCCGGAGTTGCCGGGGTTGATCGGGGCGTCGGTCTGCAGCGCGTCGACGTAGCTGATGTCGCTGCCGTCGCCCTTCTCGCCGCCCGCGGTGATCGGGCGGTCCTTGGCGCTGATGATGCCCGAGGTCACCGTGTTGGACAGCTCGAAGGGGGCGCCGATGGCCACCACGGGGTCACCGACCCGCACGTTGTCGGAGTTGCCCAGCGGCAGCGGCTTGAGGCCGGACACGCCGGTGACCTTGACCACCGCGAGGTCGTAGCCGCTGTCCTTGCCGACGACCTCGGCGCGTGCGGTCTCGCCGCCGCTGAACGTCACGGTGATCCGGCCGGCGGAACCGGCGGGGGCCACCACGTGGTTGTTGGTGAGGATGTGGCCGGACTTGTCGAGCACGAAGCCGGTGCCGGTGCCCGCTTCGCTGGTACCGCTGACGTGGAGCGTGACCACGCTGGGCAGGGCGCTGGCGGCGATGCCCGCGACGCTGTCGGGGGCCCGGCCGCCGTCGTTCCGGCCGGCCTGCGGGAGTTCGACGCGGGTGAGGCCGCCGTTGCGCTCGACGTAGGCGCCGACCCCGCCGCCGATCCCGCCCGCCACCAGGGCGAGCAGCAGCGCGCCGACGAGGACGGAACCCCGGCGCTTCTTCCTGCTCCCGCCGTCGGCGCCGAGCGGCGGGCCGGGGTGGGTCAGCGGCCGGCGCGGGTCACCCCAGGGGTCGTACTGGAGCCACTGCGTCGACTGGGCCGGGGGTGCCGACGGCGCCGGCTGGGCACCGGGCTGCGGGAGCGGGGGCGCCGGGGGCGTGAAGCCGGGCGCCGGTGCGGTACTGATGCCCGCTCCGTTCGTCCCCGCGTACGGCGGGGGCACAGGGGTGCCGTGTGCCGGGGTCGGGACCGGCCGCTGCACGGGGGGCGCGGGCGCCCAGGGGCCGGGTTCCCCGTACGGCGGGGTGCTGTACTCGTCGGGCTCGTGCAGCGGCCGCATCGGCTGCGCCGCCGGTACGGGCGCCCCGGGCCCGGCCTCGGGGGACGGGAACGCCCCCGGAGACGGGGACCCGGAGTCGGCCGGAGGGTCCATGTGCGCCAGGTGCGAAATGGTCGCGGCCTCCGGCGTGTCGGCGGGCCGCGGGGCGTCCTGCGGGGACGACGGCCCGTCCGGCTCAGGGCGGGTGGCATGCTCCGGCGCGGGCCGGCTCCACCACTTCGCCTTCGGCCCGGTGGACTTCGCGTCTTCCATGTTCTCCCCGCAACTGCCGCGACCGGGCACCGCGCCCCGGGCGGGGCGCCCCTCCCGGAACTCCACCCGGAATTCAACCAGGTTTGCGATTGTCTGCGCAGACCTCGTTCAGCGCCGGGTGGCGTTCACCGCCGGGAGGAGAGCGGCGTGCCCTGGTCCGCGGAGGTCGGAAGAGCCGTGGCCGGAGGAGGCGTCCAGGACGGCGGCACGGACGGCACGGGTGCCGTCGGCGACGGCGTCGGGGCGAGCCGTCCCAGCACCTGGGCGAACAGCGGGGTGGTCCCGGTCGGACGTATCAGCGGCGGCGCCGACACCTGGGGCAGGGCCTGGACGTCGAGGGTGTTGTGCAGGAGCCCCGGGCCCCCGGAGAGGTCCGAGAGAACCGGGAGGCGGTTGGTGGAGGCGGAGAGCGCGGAAGCGGCGTAGGGCGCCGGTGTGGTCACCGGCACGGTCGGCGGGGCGGCGGGGGTGCCCGCGCGGTCGTACGTCTCCGTCGTGGTGGGGGCGCTCTGACCGCTTCCGCCGCGACGGCCGGCCGAGCCGCCGCTCTCGCCGCGGGCGGTGTCGAGCGGGGTCACGGTGTTCCCGGCGCCGGCCGCCCTGGCCGGGGTGCTGGTACCGGCTCCCGTCTGAAGGGCGCCGCCGAGGGCGATGGCCGCCAGCGACACGGCGCCGGCGGCGGCGAAGGCGAACCTCCGGCCGCGCGACGCCGCCCGGTCCGGCTCGCGGCCGACCTCGTGGATCCGGAAGCCCGTGCGGGCGGCCCCGCCAGGCAGCCGGAAGCCCGCACGCGTGGAACCGGCGGGCAGCCGGAAATCCTCGCGGGCGGTTGCGCGCGGGAGGACGGCGGTGGAGCCGAGCCGGTCGTCCGGGAGGTGGCCGAAGTCGCCGAGCCCCGGACCGCGCCCGGTGGCCGTACGGCTGCCGAGCCGACGGCTCACGGGCAGGAATCCGTCGGCGAGCCGCCCGGAGCCACCGAACGGTCCTCCCCGGCCGTCGTCGTCATTCCCCGGGCCCCCGGGAAGGCCCTGCAGCCGGGCGAGGAACCCCTCGGACGGCGAGGGTGGGGCCGACTGCGCGAAGACACTCTTCAGGCGGCGCTGGGCCGCGGCCTCGGCCTTGCACTTGGCGCAGGTCGCGAGGTGGGCCAGCACCCGTTCGCGGGCGTCGTGTTTCAGCTCGCCGTCGACAAGCGCGGCGAGCCGGTCCCCCAGATGCTGTTCCGCGGGGGTCGGACCCGTTCCGCTCACGCGGTTCCGCCCTCCCCTGCCAGAATCGCGCCCGCCAGCGAAGGCCGCTCGACGCGCCGGGCCCCGGGCGAACGGTGCTTCAACGCCTTGCGCAGGTGCGAACGGCCTCGGTGGATGCGGCTGCGCACGGTGCCGAGCTTCACACCCAGCGTCGCGGCGATCTCCTCGTACGAAAGGCCCTCGATGTCGCAGAGCACCACGGCGGCACGGAACTCGGGCGCGAGGGTGTCCAGCGCGTGCTGCACGTCCGCGTCGAAATGGGCGTCGTTGAAGACCTGCTGCGGGGACGGCTCACGGCTCGGCAGCCGCTCGGCGGCGTCGTCGCCGAGGGAGTCGAAACGGATCCGCTGCTTGCGGCGGACCATGTCGAGGAACAGGTTGGTCGTGATGCGGTGCAGCCAGCCCTCGAACGTGCCCGGCGTATAGGTCGACAGCGACCGGAACACGCGGACGAAGACCTCCTGCGTGAGGTCCTCCGCGTCGTGCTGGTTGCCCGTCAGACGGTAGGCGAGACGGTAGACGCGGCCGCTGTGCGTGCTGACGATCTCTTCCCAGGAGGGCGGTGTCCACGCCTGGGAGTCCGCATCTGAGGCGAAGGTCGCGGTCGGCGCGAAGGTGGCGGAAGAACGGTCAGCGGTGTCGGTCACGGATTTCGGCTCACCCGCCGACCTGAGAAAGCGCTTCAGCGCTCCTCCCCGATCCGCAGGCGCAGCCGCACCTCCCCTATCGGCTCTGGTGGTGTCCAGCGGAGCCCCTACCATAACCACCTCGCCCGTTAGCTCCGGATAAGCCTTTTTCCTGCTGGGGCCGGGGAACTCCCCGGAAGCGCGCCCCGTGGCCCCGGCCCGGTCCTCCGGGCCGTTTTCCACGGGCTCTCCCCGCCCCCGTACAACGTCCGGTCCCATCTGCGGGTTCCCGGGCACAGCGGATACAGTCACCGTTGCGCCAACTACGGGGACAGGAGAGGGTCATTACCGCCAACCGGCAGACGAGCTGGGCGTTCGCCGACGCCTTTGTCGCCGAGGACGAAGCGATGCTCTGGGCCAGGGACCGGGCCCGGGAGACGGGGCTCCGCCCGGTGTCACCAGGCACCGGCGCCGCGCTGCGCTTGCTCGCTGCCACGACGGACGCCAAAGCCGTGGCCGAAATCGGCACCGGGACCGGTGTCTCCGGACTCTATCTGCTGTACGGAATGCGGCCCGACGGGGTGCTCACCACCGTCGATCCGGAGCCCGAGCGCCAGCAGTTCGCCCGTGAGGCGTTCCGCGCGGCGGGCTTCGCCACCAATCGGGCCCGTTTCATCCCCGGGCGTGCCCTGGACGTCCTGCCGCGACTGGCGGACGGCGGCTACGACCTGGTGTTCTGCGACGGGGACCGGCTGGAGAGCCTGGACTACCTCGCCGAATCGTTGCGCCTGTTGCGCCCCGGCGGTCTGGTCTGCTTCGAGGGCGTCTTCGCGGACGGCCGCACGGTCGACGCCGCGGCGCAGCCCACGGAGGTACTGCGGCTGCGGGAGCTGCTGCGGGCGGTGCGCGAGAGCCAGGAGCTGATGGGGACGTTGCTGCCGGTGGGCAACGGGCTGCTGTGCGCGGTGCGGCGGGGCTGACGCGGCGTACGCGCGGAGCGCGACGGGTCACGGCCGGAGCGTACGGCCAAGGGCGCCGGAGCGTGCGACCGCGGACGGTGCGTATCGCCTCGGCCGCATGGTGACGGCGGGGCACCGGATGTGGGCGGTCGTGCGACGGAGGACGGGAAACCGGTCACGAAGCGTCACTACCCCGGCACGGGCTACCGTGCCGGGGTAGTGATGAAGTGTGGGCGCCTCTGCTTCAGCCGACGACCTTCTTGAGGGCGTCACCGAGCGCATCGGCCTCGTCCGGTGTCAGCTCCACGACAAGCCGACCGCCGCCTTCGAGCGGAACGCGCATGACGATGCCCCGCCCCTCCTTGGTCACCTCGAGCGGGCCGTCGCCCGTCCGCGGCTTCATGGCCGCCATGCTCGTTCCCCTTCCTGAAACCAGCTCATCGCAACCGGCGGCCCCATGACAGGCGCTGTGTCACCGGCATCGAACACATTGCTTCCTGGCCATTATCCCGCATCACAGACCCCAATGACCAACATCGGTAGGCATCGCTTGCGCAACGCGCGCTCCCAAAACCACCCAATTCGACGATCAGGCTGCGATACTCCGTCACTTCGCCCCCTCACCGGAGCGCGGGCGAGCACGATTGTTAGACGCAGGTCACATGTTCGCCGGTACCCGGGTCGGCCATGCTTTCCCGGACAGCACATCGTCCGAGGCGTAGAAGGAGACGGCGAAATGACCGACGAGACGGCGAACAGCGTGCTCTACGACGTGAGCGACGGACTCGCGACGATCACGATCAACCGCCCCGACGCGATGAACGCCCTGGACACCTCGGTCAAGGTCGCGCTGCGCGACGCCCTGCGGTCGGCGGCGGCCGACACCGCCGTACGGGCCGTGCTGCTCACCGCGACGGGGCGCGCCTTCTGCGTCGGCCAGGATCTGAAGGAGCACGTCGGGAAGCTCGACGAGGCCCGCGGGTCCGGCGGCGGCAATGCGCTGAGCACCGTGCGGGAGCACTACAACCCGATCGTCCGGGCCATCACCGAAATGCCCAAGCCGGTCGTGGCCGGGGTGAACGGTGTCGCCGCCGGTGCGGGTTTCGGATTCGCGCTCGCCTGCGACTACCGGGTGGTCGCGGACACCGCTTCCTTCAACACGTCCTTCGTCGGGGTCGCGCTCACCGCCGACTCGGGCGTCTCCTGGACGCTGCCCCGGCTGATCGGGCGGAGCCGCGCCGCCGATCTGCTGCTCTTCCCGCGTTCGATCTCCGCGCGGGAAGCCCAGGAGCTGGGCATCGTGAACAAGCTGGTGCCCGCCGCCGACCTGGCGGCCGAGGCGGTCGCCGTGGCCCGCGCCCTGGCCTCCGGTCCGACGGTGGCGTACGCCTCGCTCAAGGAGTCGCTGGCCTTCGGCGCCTCGCACGGCCTGAGCGAGGCGCTGGAGAAGGAGGACGAGCTCCAGACGAGGGCGGGCAAGTCCGAGGACCACACGATCGCGGTGCGGGCGTTCCTGAACAAGGAGAAGCCGAAGTACCTCGGCCGGTGACCGGCTGAGCCGTCTCCGGCGTACGGGTGCGCACGGCCGGGTGCGGCGCGGTGGTGGGACATCCGGCTCCGCCCCGCCCCGCCCCGGCTCCGGCTCCGGCTCCGTCAGGATGCGGAGCCGGACGCCCCACCGCCGCGCGCCACGCAGTCGGCCAGGTGGTCGTCGACCAGGCCGCACGCCTGCATCAGGGCGTAGGCCGTCGTCGGTCCGACGAATCGGAGGCCGCGCTTCTTGAGGTCCTTGGCGAGCGCCGTGGACTCCGGGGTGACCGCGGGGACGTCCTGGACGGTGCGCGGGACCGGGCGGCCGACCGGGTCGGGGGCGTGGGACCAGATCACCTCGTCCAGTTCGCCGTCGCGCCAGCCTGCCAGCACCTTGGCGTTGGCGAGGGTCGCCTCGATCTTCGCCCGGTTGCGGATGATCCCGGCGTCGGCGAGGAGGCGGTCCTGGTCCGCGTCGGTGAACTCCGCCACGGCGGAGATCTTGAACCCGGCGAAGGCGGAGCGGAAGCCCTCCCGGCGGCGCAGGATCGTCAGCCAGGACAGGCCCGACTGGAACGCCTCCAGGCAGAGCCGTTCGAAGAGGGCGTCGTCGCCGTGGACGGGGCGGCCCCATTCGGTGTCGTGGTACGCGAGGTAGTCCTCGGTGGAGAGCCCCCACGGGCAGCGCGGGCCGCCGTCCGGTGCCGTCATCGTGCCGCCGCTCATCGTCGGGGCTCCTCTCCGGGTCGTTCCGCCCCCCGGGGCTCGTGGCGCCGTGGGTCGGTCTGCTGGAAATCGTGCTGCTGCGGGTCGTGCTCGCGGGGGTCGCGCCAGGGGTCCTGCTCCGGGTCCCCCTCGGGCCCGGTGTCCTGCCGCGAGGTCTCCCACGGCGGCTCGGAACGGTCCTCGGGCCGCTCCGGCGGCTGCCTCGTCACGTCCTCCGGCCGCTCCGGCACCGGATGCGCACCTGCCTCCGGCCGTTCGAGGGGACCGGTGCCGGAAGCCGCGGCCGCCTGCGCGCTGACCAGCGCCGACTCCAGCTCCGCGATCCGCTCGTCCCGCTCGGCGAGCTCGGCACCCAGCCGGTCGAGCGCCTCGTCGACGTCCGTCATGCGGTAGCCCCGCACGGCCACCGGCAGCCGCAGCGCCTCGACGTCGGCGCGGTCGACGGGGCGCGTCGCGGGCAGCGGGTCCGTCAGCCGCTCGGGAGCAACGTCCTGGAGGACGGCGTCCTTTCCGCCACCGACCACCGCGAGGGTCACCGTGGCCACGACCACCACCATCGTCAGCAGCAAGAACCAGAACACGCGCATCTCCCCGGGAGCGGAAACCTGTCCGCGTCCGATCGTGCCACGCCCCACCGACAACCGGTGCCGCGTACTTCCCCGTGCGGCGGGCCCGCGCCTCCCCCGTGCACGGCCCTGCCGGTCCCCGTCCGGCGGCCCGGCGCATCCTCGCCCGGCGGGCCCCTACCGGGTGAGGGGCACTAGGGTCGCAGGCGACCACGGGCGATCTACCAGAGGAGAAACGCGGGATGCGAAGCGGTGCGCTCAGGCTGGGACGGCGCGAGTTCGACGCGCACGAGCCGGTGATCATGGCGATCGTGAACCGTACTCCGGACTCCTTCTACGACCAGGGCGCCACGTTCCGGGACGAGCCCGCGCTGGCCCGGGTCGAGCAGGCGGTCGCGGACGGGGCGGCGATCATCGACATCGGCGGGGTGAAGGCGGGTCCCGGCGCGGAGGTGACGGCCGAGGAGGAGGCCCGCCGCACGGTCGGGTTCGTCGCGGAGGTGCGTCGCCGACACCCGGACGTGGTGATCAGCGTCGACACCTGGCGCCACGAGGTCGGCGAGGCCGTCTGCGAGGCCGGCGCGGACGTGCTGAACGACGCGTGGGGCGGCGTCGACCCGAGGCTCGCGGAGGTCGCCGCGCGGTACGGCGCCGGTCTGGTGTGCACGCACGCGGGCGGCGCCGAGCCCCGGACCAGGCCGCACCGGGTCGCGTACGACGACGTGATGGCGGACATCCTGCGGGTGACGGTGGGACTGGCCGAGCGGGCGGTGGGGCTCGGGGTGCGGCCGGACGGAATCATGATCGACCCGGGTCACGACTTCGGGAAGAACACCCGGCACTCCCTGGAGGCGACGCGCAGGCTCGGCGAGATGGCGGAGACCGGCTGGCCGGTCCTGGTCTCGCTGTCGAACAAGGACTTCGTGGGCGAGACGCTCGACCGGCCGGTCAAGGAGCGGGTGATCGGGACGCTGGCGACGACGGCCGTGTCGGCGTGGCTGGGCGCGCGGGTGTACCGGGTGCACGAGGTGGCGGAGACCCGGCAGGTGCTGGACATGGTCGCGTCGATCGCGGGACACCGGGAGCCCGCCGTGGCGCGGCGGGGACTGGCCTGACGGACCGGCTCCCGGGTGCGCGGGGGCGGACGGGGGCGACCTGCCCGGCGCGTGCGGCCTGCCCGGCGGATGCGACCTGCCCGGCGGGCACCGGGCGCCCCGCCGGCGCGTCCTACCTGCCGACCTCCTTGGTCACCAGGTCGACGGCCTCGTCCACGTCGTCCGTGACGTGGAACAGCAGCAGATCCCGGTCGGACGCCTTGCCCTGCGCCACCACCGTGTCCCGCAGCCAGTCCACGAGCCCGCTCCAGTACGCGGTGCCGAACAGCACGATCGGGAAGCGGGTGACCTTCCCGGTCTGGACGAGGGTGAGCGCCTCGAAGAGTTCGTCGAGGGTGCCGAGGCCGCCCGGCAGGACGACGAAGCCCTGCGCGTACTTCACGAACATCGTCTTGCGGACGAAGAAGTAGCGGAAGTTGACCCCGATGTCGACGTGCGGGTTGAGGCCGGACTCGAAGGGCAGCTCGATGCCGAGCCCGACGGAGATGCCCTTGGCCTCCCGCGCGCCCTTGTTCGCGGCCTCCATGGCCCCGGGGCCGCCGCCGGTGATCACCGCGAAGCCGGCCTCGACCAGGGCCCGGCCGATCCGCACACCCGCCTCGTAGTCCGGTCCGCCGGGCCGGGTCCGGGCCGAGCCGAAGACGCTGATGGCGCTCGGAAGCTCGGCGAGGGCGCCGAAGCCCTCGACGAACTCCGACTGAATGCGCATCACCCGCCACGGGTCGGTGTGCACCCACTCGGAGTCGCCCTCGGTGTCCAGCAGCCGCTGGTCCGTGGTGCCGGGCTGCACCTGTTCCCTGCGGCGCAGTACCGGCCCGAGCCGCTGCTCCTCGGGGACGTGCGCTTCTTCGGGGTTGCCCATGACCTGCTCCCTCCGACGACGGCCGACAGCCATCCGCCGTCCGTGATGACCGTCTCTGTCAGGTCAGCCTAGATCCACGGAGGTTACGCGCGGGCGAATCCCCGAGGTCAGCCGGTCAGCCAGGAGCGAAGCCGCTCCTCGCAGTGGGTGATCCGGTCGGTCCGCACGTGCTCGTCGCGCTTGTGGGCGAGGAGCGGGTCGCCGGGTCCGTAGTTCACCGCAGGGACGCCGAGGGAGCCGAAGCGGGAGACGTCGGTCCAGCCGAACTTGGGCCGGGCGGTGCCGCCGACCGCCGCCATGAACGCCTTCGCCGCCGGGTGGGAGAGGCCGGGCATGGCCGCGCCCGAGTGGTCGTCGACGACGAACTCGGCGACGCCGCAGTCCGCGAAGACCTCGCGGACGTGGGCCAGCGCCTCCTCGGCGGTGCGGTCGGGGGCGTACCGGTAGTTGACGACGACGGTGCAGGCGTCGGGGATGACGTTGTTGGCGACTCCGCCCTCGATCCGAACCGCGTTCAGGCCCTCGTGGTATTCGAGGCCGTCGATGACCGGGCGGCGCGGCTCGTACGCGGCGAGGCGGGCCAGGATCGGGGCGGCGGCGTGGATGGCGTTGGACCCCATCCAGCTGCGCGCGGAGTGGGACCGCTCCCCCTCGGTGCGCAGGAAGACCCGCAGGGTGCCCTGGCAGCCGCCCTCGACCTCGGCATCGGAACCCTCCAGGAGGACCGCGAAGTCGCCCGCCAGCCAGTCGGGGTGGGCCTCGGCGACGTGTCCGAGACCGTTGAGGTGCGCGGCGACCTCCTCGTTGTCGTAAAAGACGAACGTGAGGTCGCGGTTGGGCTCGGGCACGGTCGCGGCGATCCTCAGCTGGACGGCGACGCCCGACTTCATGTCGGAGGTGCCGCAGCCCCAGAGCACGCCGTCGTGGTCGAGCCGGGACGGCACGTTGTCGGCGATCGGCACGGTGTCGATGTGGCCGGCGAGCACGACCCGCTCGGCACGGCCCAGGTGCGTCCGGGCCACGACGTTGTTGCCGTGCCGGTCGACGGTCAGGTGCGGCAGCGTGCGCAGTGCCGCCTCGATGGCGTCGGCGAGTTCCTTCTCCTGTCCGCTGACCGACGGGAAGTCGACGAGCCGTGCGGTCAGCGCGGGGCCGTCCAGAGTGAGGTCAAGGGTGCTTTCGGTCATGCCACCGACCATAGCGACCACGGCCCGGCCTCCCCGGCCCTGTTCCCGTCCGGGCCGCGGGCCCCGTTCGGCCGTCCTGCCCGCCCATCCCGCTCGGCCTGTCCTACCCGTGCGGCCTCCTGTCCGGCCGGCCTCACTCGTTCGGCCTGTCCGGCCTGCCCCTCCTGCCCTGCCTGTCCTGCTTGTTCGGGCCGTCCCGCTTGTCCGGTGGGTCGGCCCGGCGTCCCTCCTGCCCGCTCGGCGAACGAGCCCTGGGGCCCTCGGTCCCGGACGGGTACTCCAGTACGGTGGCCCCGTGTCCCGGACCCTCACCCCAGCCCGCCGCCGCACCGGCCTCGGCCGTCTCTTCCGTATCGTGGCCGCTCTCGTCGTGCTCGCCGCCCTGGGCGGCTACGTGCTCATCCAGTACATCACCGGCAGAACGGTCGCCCAAGGGTGCACCGTGGAGTCCACCGACGGCTCGACCGGCGAGAGCCGCACGTACCGGCTGAGCACGGAGCAGGCTTCGAACGCGGCGACGATCTCCGCCGTCGGCACCTCGCGCGGCATGCCCGAGCGCGCGGTGACGATCGCGCTGGCGACCGCGTTGCAGGAGTCCGCCCTGCGCAACATCGAGCACGGCGACCGGGATTCGCTGGGGCTGTTCCAGCAACGGCCCTCGCAGGGCTGGGGCACCGAGCAGCAGATCATGGACCCGGTCTACTCCGCGGGCGAGTTCTACCGGCACCTGGCCGAGGTCCCCGGCTATTCGCGGCTGCCGCTGACGGTCGCCGCGCAGCGGGTCCAGCGCAGCGGCTTCCCGCAGGCGTACGCGAAGCACGAGCCGGACGCCGCGCTGCTGTCGGCGGCCCTGACCGGCCGTGCGCCGGCCACGCTGAACTGCAATCCGCCGCGGACGACGGCCACGGCCTCCGACGCCACGAAGGTGCGGACGGAGCTGGTACGCGCCTTCGGCAAGGATGTGCTGCCCTCGGCGCAGCCGTCGGCGGTGGACACGCCGGGCGCGGGCGGTGCGCCGTCGACGAGCACGATCGCGGTGCCGGTGCGAACGGCCCCCGACGCCGGGGAGGACGACGCGACGCGGCGCGGCTGGGAGCTGGCGCACTGGGCGGTCGCGCAATCCGCGTCACTCGGCCTGGACGAGGTCACGTACGCGGACCGGGTGTGGAAGGCCGGGGCGGGCTGGCGGACGGAGCACAGGGGCTCCGACGGCGACAAGGACGGCGGCAGGGAATCGAACACAGAGAGGGTCCGGATAAAGCTCGCGCGCTAGTACGGGTGGTCCCCCGGAGGTGTCGTCCGGCCGGCCCGTGACGGCACCCCGCGCCCACTCCCTCACGGTTGCCTGCGACACCCCGAATTCTCTTGCACTCAAAGGGAAGTGACGACACGTCACCATGGCGGAGAACAGGGGATCCACCCGGGTCTCACCGGCATGGGGACCGTGGCGCGTTACCGACTCTTTACCCCGGCGCACCGCAACCTCTCCCGCCCCCATGACGGTTGTCATTGCGTCCGATCAACGGACAGACAGATTCCTCACTCCGTCGAAGGAGCATCATGTCCCTCCCCCTGACCCGCCGGATCACCCGTGCCGCTCTGCTGCTCGCCGCGGGCGCCGCCCCCGTGATCGGCGCGGCCGGAGCCGCGGGTGCCGCGCCGCTCCCGCAGACGCCGGACCTCGGCGGCCTGACCTCCGTCGACGGCTCCGGCCTCGGCAAGACGGTCGACGGCGCGTCGAAGCAGGGCACCAAGGCCGCGAACGGGACCGGCGGCAAGATTGTCGGCACGACCCTCCCGGCCGCGGGCAAGACCGTCGACAAGGCGGGCTCCGAGACCGTCCCGACCGTGCAGAAGACCGCCGGTGGTGCGGCGGGCACCGCGGGCAAGGTCCTCGGCGGCACCGCGGGCGCCGCGACCAAGGGCGGCCTGCCCGCCACGGGCCTGCCGATCGGCTGACTCGACCGCGTCGACTGAATCCGGTCCCGTCGACCGATCCAGTCGCGTCGACCGATCCGGTCCGTCGTCACCTCACACGCGAGGGGCCGCGGGAGTGCACGTACGCCGTGACTCCCGCGGCCCCTCGCGCGCTCCCTGAGCCCCGGGCCCTGCCGGGCTGCCCGGCGGGCCCGGCCGCGGGCGCCGCCGTGGGTCAGCCGTGGGTCAGCCGCTTGACCGCGGCGGCCACCCGCTCGTCCGTCGCCGTGAACGCCACCCGCACGAAGCGGTCGCCGGCCGGTCCGTAGAAGTCACCCGGCGCCACCAGGATGCCGAGCTCCGCCAGGTACGCCACGGTGTCCCAGCAGGGTTCGTCGCGCGTCGCCCACAGGTAGAGGCTCGCTTCGCTGTGCTCGATACGGAAGCCGTGGGCCTCCAGCGCGGTGCGCAGGGCGGCGCGCCGCTCCGCGTACCGGGCGCGCTGCTCGGTGACGTGCTCGTCGTCGCCGAGGGCCACGGCCTCCGCCGCCTGGACGGGGGCCGGGGTCATCATTCCGCCGTGCTTGCGGATCAGCAGCAGCTCGCCGAGCACGGACGCGTCGCCCGCGACGAACGCCGCGCGGTACCCGGCCAGGTTGGAGCGCTTGGAGAGCGAGTGGACGGCGACGACGCCCTCGTACGTACCGCCGCACACGTCCGGGTGCAGCACGGAGACGGGCTCGGCCTCCCAGCCCAGTTCCAGGTAGCACTCGTCGCTGAAGACCAGGACGTCGTGCTCGCGCGCCCACGCGACGATCCGGGTCAGCTCGTCCTTGGCCAGGACGCGGCCGGTCGGGTTGGACGGCGAGTTCAGCCAGAGCAGCCTCAGCCCGGCCGGATCCAGCTCCGCGGGGTCGTCGTAGGCGACGGGCTCGGCGCCGCATAGCCGGGCGCCCACCTCGTACGTCGGGTAGGCCAGGCGCGGGTAGGCGACCTTGTCGCCCGCGCCGAGCCCGAGCTGGGTGGGCAGCCAGGCCACCAGTTCCTTGGAACCGACGACCGGCAGCACGTTCTCGTGCGTCACCCCGACCGCGCCGAGCCGCCGCCCCACCCAGCCGGTGATCGCATCACGCAGTTCGGTGGTCCCCCACACGGTCGGATAGCCGGGGCTGTCCGCGGCGTCGACGAGCGCTCGCCGGATCAGCTCGGGCACCGGGTCGACGGGCGTGCCGACCGACAGGTCCACGATGCCGTCCGGGTGCGCGGAGGCCGTCGACTTGTAGGGCGCGAGCTTGTCCCAGGGGAAGACCGGGAGACGGGAGGAGAGGGAGGAACGGGGGGTGCGGGAGGAGCCTGCGGACACGATCTCTGCTTTCTCGTACGGGGGCCGCTGAAGCCCACGGGAACCGCTGCGACCGCCGGGGCGCGAAAACACCTCGGTCCCGTACGGGGACGAGCCGTACGGGACCGGGCGACGCACGTGCGGCCCGCCGATTACTGGTTCTGCGGCGGCAGCGCGGCGATGAACGCGTGGTCGCGCTCGATCAGGCCCAGCTTGGAGGCACCACCCGGCGACCCGAGGTCGTCGAAGAACTCGACGTTCGCCTTGTAGTAGTCCTTCCACTCCTCCGGGGTGTCGTCCTCGTAGAAGATCGCCTCGACCGGGCACACCGGCTCACAGGCTCCGCAGTCGACACATTCGTCCGGGTGGATGTACAAGGACCGCTGGCCCTCGTAGATGCAGTCGACGGGGCACTCTTCGATGCAGGCCTTGTCCTTCACGTCGACACAAGGCTGCGCGATGACGTAGGTCACGCTGTCGTTCCTCCTCGGTAGGGCGTTGGCTCTCGCGCGGGAGCGCGGCGTCGTCGATGCCCACCCCTAGTATCTCCGTTCCCGGGCACGAACCGAACAGGAGGGGCGGGCAGAGCTGTGGAATTCACCGTCGGCGGACGACTCGAAGTCCGAATTGCGCCGATTGACGTGGGCAAACGGGTATCAGTCCGGCGCACTTCGGCCCAGGGGGCGCAGGGCCCGAAGTTCACGGACACGGTAGGTGTTCTCACATCATGGGAACATGGTGTGCTGTCGATCACAACGAAGAACGGTGAGTCCGTCCGCATCGCGGAATCGGATCTCGTCGCGGGCAAGGTCGTCCCCGCCGCCCCGGCACGGCGGCGCGGTGTCCCCGCGGCCTCCTTCGAGGAACTGGCTCGGGTCTGTGCCCGGGCCTGGCCCCCGGTGGAGAGCGAGGCCCTGGGCGACTGGCGGCTGCGGGCCGCGCAAGGGTTCACCCGGCGGGCCAACTCCGTGCTGCCGCTCGGCGATCCCGGCGTTCCGCTCGACGAGGCTCTCCGGTACGTCGAGCGGTGGTACGGCGAGCGCGGACTGCCCGCGTACGTCCAGGTCGCGACTGGTGCCGAGGGCACCCAGGAACGGCTCGGCGCGGCCCTGGAGGAGCGCGGCTGGCGGCGCGAGGTCACGACGGAGGTACGGGTCGGCGCGCTGGCGCCGGTCGCCGATCTGGACGCGGACGTGACGGGGGTGCGGCTGAGCCGGGTCCTCGACGAGGCGTGGCTCTCCCGCTACCAGCGCTTCGAGACCCCGGGACGCCCGGGACCGCATGTCCTGGAGGTGCTGCGCGGCGGCCCCTCGGTGTGGTTCGCGTCCGTACCGGCCCACGACACGGGCGATGAGGCGGGCGAAGGTACCGAAGCCGGGGCCGGGAGGGCAGCCGGGGCAGCCGGAGCTCCTGCGGCGATCGGGCGGTGCGTGGTGGACGGGCGGTGGGCCGGGTTCATGGCCGTGGAGGTGGACCCCGCGCACCGGCGCCGGGGGCTCGCCACCGCCGTGATGACCGCACTGGCCCGCCGGGCGCTGGACGAGGGCGCCTCGGCGGCGTGGCTCCAGGTGGAGTCGGACAACGAGGCCGCCCGGGCGCTGTACGACGGCATGGGGTTCGCGGTGCACCATCGGTATCACCACTTCCGGTCGGCATGACGGGGCGAGGAGTCCGATGAACGCTCACCGGCCCGGTCCGTACGGGCGGCCCGACGACCCGGACCGGCGGGACGAGCTGTTCCGGCGGTTCGCCGCCGAGGCGCGCGCCGAACGGCCGGACCTGGCCGAACTCTGCCTGCTGCTGGCCGCCGTGGCCGACCCCGCCCTGGACGCGACCGGGATCGACATGGCGCAGATCCAGCTGGACGAGCTGGCGGGACGGCTTCCGTACGGACTGCGGGACGCCAGGGCATGGGCCTTGGCGCTGGCGGAACTGCTCGGCGAGCGGTGCGGTTTCGCGGGCTCGCCGACGGACTAC
The DNA here is from genome assembly GCF_042892615.1 of Streptomyces sp. NPDC001750. NCBI lineage: Bacteria > Bacillati > Actinomycetota > Actinomycetes > Kitasatosporales > Streptomycetaceae > Streptomyces > Streptomyces sp. NPDC001750. Next base: position 26,763 of record NZ_JBIAUE010000001.1, read on the forward strand.
CGGCGGCTGGAGTCGTCGCTGCTCCACGAGGTGCTGCGACGGCGGCGCGGGCTGCCGATCCTGCTGTCGGTGGTGTGGATCGAGGTGGCCCGGCGGGCGGGCGGCCCGGTGTACGGAGTGGCGCTGCCGGGTCACTTCGTGGTCGGGTTCGGCGATCCGTCGCAGCACGTACTGGCCGACCCCTTCGAGGGCGGCCGTCCACTGACCGGCCAGGACGCGGAGCTTCTGGTGGCCGGGACGACGGGGGCGCCGTTGGAGGAGTCGATGCTGGCCCCGGCCCGGCCGCTGGAGATCGTGCTGCGGATCCTGAACAACATCAGGGCCTGGGCGGCGGCCCGCCCGGAGCACACGGACGCGGCGCTGTGGGCGGTGGACCTCTCCCTGCTGCTGCCCTCGCATCCGGCCCGGCTGCGGTACGAGCGCGCGCAACTGCTCGTGCAGAGCGGGCAGTTCCTGCGCGGAGCGGCGGAGATGGAGGAGTACGCGGACGTGGTCGCCGGGGTCGAGCCCGAGGCGGCCGAGGCGATCCGCCAACGGGCGCGGGCGGCACGGGCGTTGCTGAACTGAGGGCTGTTTCGCCCGCGCCCGCCGTACCGCCCTCTCCCGCGCCTCCCCCGACCAGGTGGTCGGACCGCACGCCGCCCTGCACGCTGACCCGCCCGCCTCACCGCTCGCCCCGGGCTCCGGAGGCGCGCCGGGGCGGAGCGGGGCGGGGCCGCGCTGGTCGGTGAGGGTGAAACCGGCCTTGGCGGCGCCCGTCTTGCCGGCCGTGACCTCGCGGGAGGAGCAGGCGCCGAGGGCGCCCGCCCCGGCCGGCGCGAAGGCGCCGGCACCGATGCCGCGCAGGGCGGTGCGCCGGGACGGCGCCGAGGGCGCCTGGAAGGCAGCGGACATGATCCACCTCCGAGGGTGAGTTACTTAGGTATACCTAACTCAACCCAAACGGAATTCAACGTTCCAAGAGGGGCCCCGGGCCGGCGTGGACCCGCTGCCCTCGTTCACGGAGGAGCTCGACCGCGCAGAGGCGACGGAAGACAAGCAAACCGGCTCCGGCGCGCCTCACCGGTCGCGTACGCCGCCAGGTGGAACCACGAACGAGCCTCACGGCGCAACCCACCGGAACACCGCCGCACCCCGGGCCCCGGCGGCCGACCACCAAGCCGACGAAAAGTCCCCAACAGCCGCCACCGACCACGGAGTCGACACCGGGCACCGGGTCATCCGACACGGCCGCGACCACCGGCGGAACTCACCGGACCTCGGCAAACGGGTGGAAGGCCGCCCCTCAAACCTCTCGACGCGCTGTATGCGGTCCAACGGGTGAATATCGGCGCTTCGCCACTCGATGAGCCCATGGCGTCGCTCGAATGCGGCGCTCCCCGATGGCGCGCGACCGCATTCGGGCTGACGGTGGATCACGTCGCCACTGCTCCACACCGAGTCGACACCCCGTCACTCTTCGCAGTCGCGACTGGAAGGAATGTGTTCAGATGCGCTCTGCCCGCACACTGTTCGCTACGGCCGCTGTCACGGCGGCCTTCGCCATCACCGGTCCCTCCGCCTACGCCGTGACCACGGCGGGGGACACGGCACAGGCGCCCGGCTCCTCGTCCTCGCGCGGCGACGAGCACGGAGGAAACGGCTCCGACCATGGCGGTCGCGGCGGCGACCGCGGCGGTCGCGGCGGCGACGACAACGGCGACGGCGGTGGTCGTGGAGGTGACGACTACGGCGACCGCGGTGGTGACGAGGGTGGTCGAGGAGGCGACGACAACGGACGCGGCGACGACGAGGGCCGTCCGAAGGGCGGCATGAACACCGGTGGCGGCTTCATGGCCCGGGTGACCACCGAGGACGGGGGCGGTCGCGGCGGTGACGAAGGCGGTCGCGGCGGCGACGAAGGTGGCCGAGGAGGCGACGAAGGCGGTCGCGGCGGTGACGAGGGTGGCCGAGGAGGCGACGAAGGCGGTCGCGGCGGCGACGAGGGTGGCCGAGGCGGTGACGAGGGTGGCCGAGGAGGCGACGAAGGCGGTCGCGGCGGCGACGAAGGCGGCAAGCCCCGCGGTGGCATGGACACCGGTGGCGGCTTCATGGCCCGGGTGACCACCGAGGACGGGGGCGGTCGCGGCGGCGACGAAGGCGGTCGCGGCGGCGACGAAGGCGGTGACGAGGGTGGCCGTGGTGGCGACGAAGGTGGCCGCGGCGGCGACGAAGGCGGTGACGAGGGTGGCCGTGGTGGCGACGAAGGCGGTCGCGGCGACGGCGACTACGGGCGTGGTGACGACGAGGGTCGTCCGCGCGGTGGCGTCAACACCGGTGGCGGCGGGACGGCGATGACCGGCAGCAGCCTGGCCGCCGGTTCGGCGCTGCTGCTCGGCGGCCTCGGCGTCGGCGCGTACAAGCTGCGCCGTCGTCGGTCGGCGGGTGACGCGGTCGCCTGACCGGGTTGGCCACGAACCGGCCCGCAACCCGTCAATCGATCGCTCATGATGTCGCGGCCGTCACCCCTCGGGGCGACGGCCGCGACGACTTCGTTTCCGCCCCTCCGCTCGACCTCGTTCCCCACCTCCGCTCCGCTCCTCGCAAGCGAAAGGCGCACTCGCATGGCCGCCCCGCAGCCACCCGGTTCCGCTCCCGGCCGCAAGGCCCACGCCTCCCGATCACGCCGCCACCACCTGCTGTGGCCCGCCATGGCCGCCGGGCTCGGCGCGATCATGATCTACAACTCCTTCGGTGACGTGGCCGACGGCAAGGTGCCGCCCCCTCCCGCCGCCGCCATGGCACCCGCGATGCCGGCCCCGCCCGAGGAGGTGCTCGGCTCGCACGCCCCACCGCTCCCCGCTCCCCAGGGCGACGGCCCGGCCATGCTGCGCTCGGTCCCGACGCGGCTGCGCGTCCCGTCCCTCGCGGTCAACGCGCCGTTCACCGAACTGGCCCTCGGCACCGACGGCCGACTGAACCCGCCGCCCCCGAACGACAGCAACCTGGTCGGCTGGTTCAAGGACGGCGTCACGCCCGGCGAGCGCGGTACCGCGATCGTGGCGGGCCATGTCGACACGAAGACCGGACCCGCCGTCTTCCTCCAGCTCCGGTTCCTCAAGCCGGGGTCCACGGTCGACATCACCCGCGCCGACAAGTCCGTGGCCACGTTCAAGGTGGACTCCGTCGAGACGTTCAAGAAGGCGAAGTTCCCGGACGACCGGGTCTACGGCGACACCCCCTCCGCCCAGCTCCGCCTGATCACCTGCGGCGGCGCGTACAACAAGAAGGCCAAGGACTACGAGGAGAACGTGGTGGTGTTCGCCCACCTCGACTCGTCCAAGAAGGGCTGACGGCCCGCGGGCCCTCAACGACTCCCGCCCGGCCCCGTACACCCCGGAACGGCGTACGAGGACCGGGCGGGGCCCTTGCGTACGGCGGCAGTTGACCGCCACCGCCGTACATCACATCGTCTGTAGGCCACCGGCGGCAGGTCCTTGAACCACATCAGGGAAACCATGCCCTCCATCAACGCGTGGTAGCCGACCGCGAACGGCAGGACAGCAACCGGATTCGTCGGCTCTCCCCGACTTCCACAAGGTGACGCAACTGCTCTGCCATCACGGCGGGACCACCGATCGGACGCCGCAACACCGCCTCGTCGAGCAGCACCCACACCACGGGCGAACCGAAGGTGTGGCCAGCAGCTCGTCCCGCTTCTCGTCACTCTTGGTGGGGAAGCCCGAGCCGAGCACCTCGTACGCGTACGGCTCGGTCTGAAGAATCCCAGGCACCAACTTGGGCTCGCAGAACCGGATCACCGTCGCCTTCTGCTCCAACTCGGCTGCGACCTCGAAGTGTTCGGCGACCTTGCGACCGTTCGGCATGGGCAGGAAGCGTTCGAAGATGCCGCCCGTTCCCAGCACTTCATCGAGATGCTGTGCGTCCTCCAGCGCGGGCCTGCGCCGCCCCTTCTCCATGTGCGAGATGTGCGACGCGGTCAGGATCGCGCGGCGGCTCAGCTCCTCCTGCGTCAACCCGGCGGCTTCTCTGCGGATGCGCAGCTCCTTGCCGTACGAGACGCGCGTCACGGGATTGTCCTCGATCGCCATTGCCAACTCCCTTGCGTGCGAAACGCGTCGCCCCTCCGACCCATGGCGAGCGCAACCACAAAAGCTCACCCTGTGACGTGAATCACCTACATAGAGTGAATGGCGGTAAATGGCGCCGTCGCCCAGGCAGAACACCTACGGAGGGAACGTCGGACATCAGCGAAGTGACCATGCGTGCATGGTCGTTGCTGTACGGTGACGAAAAAAGCGGCCCTCACCGCCGGTTGCAGCCAGCGCCGAGGGCCTTCATCGTCAGTGCTTATACACCCAAGGAGCACCAACAATGCTTCGGCATGCTATCGCGCCGGTCCGATTCTTCTCCCAGGTGTCCAACGAGATCCTGCGGCATCCCCGGCTCTCTTCCGATGCGGTCCGCATCCTGACCTGGCAGCTTTCCCTCCCTGCGGACGCCGACGAGTCCCTGTCCCGTACAGCCGAACGCGCCGGGATCAAGAAGGCCGCCTTCAGCCGGGCCAAGGCGCAGCTCAAGGAAGAGGGCTACGTGCACGAGTGGCGGCAACAGGGCCTGCGGGGTCTCTGGGCCACCGTGCAGCTGGTGTCGTCGGTGCCGCTGACCGCAGAACAGGCCGTCGCCGCGCGCGACGGGCATCCGACAGCCGCCTGTCCGGCCGCCGGTCGGCCGAAGGGTCGGGTCGCCGGTCGTCATCCCGAAAAGACCTCCGTGGGAAAGACCTCCAACCCTCCCCCGCTCCCCGCTCCGGCCCCGGCCGCCGAGGCCGTCGAGGCCGAGACGGGGGCGGAGACGCAGGCGCGGACCGAGGTGCCACAAGCGCCTGACGCGGCACAGGAGCTGGTCGACAGCATCACCGCCCTCGACCCCCGCCTGAACGTCCCGCGCGGCATGCTCCCCCAGCTCGCCGCGCTCGCCTCGCAGTGGCTGGACATGGGGCACACGGCCGACGACGTACGCGCGGCGGTCCGCCGCAGCCTGCCGGGAACGGACCGGATCATCCACCGGCCCGGCGGCCTTCTGCGGTACGTACTCCGCGAACCGAGGCCCGCAAGGACGCCCGCAACGCCCGTCCGACCCGCCGTATCCGCATCCCCGCCCCGCCTGTCATTGATGCGGGAATGTGCCGGTGTCCACACGCAGCCCTTCCTCTTCCTCCCTGTGGGGGACGAGGAATGCTGCGGCTCGTGCCAGGACAAGGCATCTCAGCAGGATCAGTACGGGGCAGCCACGGCGCGGGGCGTCGCCGCCGTGCGCGCGGGGCTCTCCGGTCGCTCCGCCCGGCGGTGACCGGCCAAGACCCCGGGCGAGCCTCGATCGTTCCTCGCCGGCGGCGAGTCGGGCGAGAGTCGCGCGTGCCTCGCGCGACTCGGCATGTCATGCCGGACACATGACGGCGGATACGGGACCCGCCCCCCGGCCGGGGGTCCGGACGGGGGGCGGGTGCGGGTGTGGTCTCCCGGGGCGAACACGAGCCGCCGGGCGGGGGACGGTCAGCCGTTGCCGTCGAGGTCGATCGTGACGGTCCGCTCGGCGGCGGTCTTGCCGAGCAGCACGCCCTGCATGGCCGCAGCCACATCGTCAGCGCTCAACTGGTGCTTCTTGCCGTCACCCTTGGTGATCATGACGCCGTCGAAGACACCGTCGCACAGGCGGTCGATGGCCTTCTTGTCGTAGTGCGGGACCAGCTTCCCGTCCACCGGCACCATCGAGAGGATCTGCGGCAACGACCTGGCGGGACCGAAATCGATCTTCCCCGGCCCTGCCTTGATCGTGACCACGCCGGACATCGCGGGCTCGGCGAACTCCCTCATCGCCCGGTCCAGTTCGGCCTGGGTGATGGTGGGTTCGCGGGTGATGACGGGCAGTTGGACCGTGGACGCCTTGCCGGTCTGCACCTGGGCCCGGTACGCGTCGCGCACCGAGATCATCGACTGGTTGACGTCCAGCCCCTTGCCCGCCTTGCCGGGTACGGCGGTGACCTTGTTGGGCTCGAACTTGATCGTGCCGTCGCTCGCCGAGCCGGAGACGCCCGCCAGGTCCGTCAGCGCGACACCCAGCTTCTCCTCGTCGACCGGGATCACCGGGTCGACGACGCGCTTCTGACCGAAGAGGGAACCGATGACGGACATCGGGTTGTAGTCGCTGCCGGCGGCGGCGCGCACGGTCTCCTGGCTGTCCAGGGCGAGTCCGGCCTTGTCCGGCACGAGTTCGGTCTTCTTGCCGTCCACAGACAGCTGGAGGGGCGCCACGGCGCGCTTGCCGAGGGCGGCGTCCAGCTTCGCGGCGGCCTCCTCCTTGGTGCCGCCGCCGATGTCCACGCCGAGGACGGTGGTGCCCTTCGGGACGTCGGAGTGGTTCATCAACAGCCCGGCACCGTACGCGACGGCGGCCAGACCGACGACGCCCGCGCCGAGCAGCACCAGCTTGGAACGGCCCTTCTTCTTCGCGGGCGCGGACGCCGGGGCGGAACCGGCGGGGGGAACGGGCGTCGGGGCGGCGGAGCCGCCCGAGCCCAGCGGACCCGTGCCCATCGCCCCGTCCTCGACCCGGGGCGCCGCGTCGGCGCGCCGGGCGGAGAGCCCACCGGGGCCGCCCGCGCTCGGGAACGAGGACGCCGGGCGCGACTCCGGCGTGATGACCGGAATGCCGCTGGTGAGCGTGTCACCGGAGACGTTGCCGTCGGATCCGGTACGCGCCGCGGCGGCGAACTGGGGTGTCAACTCCGCGGTGTCGTCGGACAGCCGCGGCACCGCGCCGCCACCGGTGCCGGTGCTCGCGGCGGTGTTCGGGGTCAGGGGCGAGGCGCCGCCGACCGCGCCCGCGGTGAGGCCTACCGGGCCCGCCGCCGGGCCCTCGGGAGCCCGGACACCGAACTCGTCGAGCGCGCTGCCGCCGGGGCGGGGCCCCTCGGGGGCGGGGGTGTGCTGCGGACCGTCGGAGAAGTACGGCGGCTCGACACGGGGCGGGGTGGCCGCGGCCCCCTCCCGGGCGTCCGCGCCGCCCACCGGGGCACCGGTCGCGGCACCGCCACCGGCCGGGGCGTTGGGCGCGCCACCGGCGACCGGGGTCTTCGGGCCGGTGACCGAGGTGTTCACGGGCTGCTTGCGCGGCGCGAACCAGTCGCTGCTGCTCTTCTCCCTGGCGGCCGGCTTGTCGGAGGCCGGTTCCGAGGGCGCGGCGGCGGACGCCGCTTCGGCGTCGGGCACGGCGTCCGGCGCGTCCGCCACGGGCGAACCGGGGCGCGGGATGCTGCTGGTGCGCTCCATGTCGGCGGCGTCGCCTTCGTTCACGGGCGTGCGCATCACGACGGGCGGGATGGGACGCGAGCCCGGAATGTTGATCCGGATACGCGTCGTCAGCGTCGTCTCGGTCCGCGGCTCCTCGGGCCGCTTCCGGTCCGCGGGCTCCGGAGCCCCGGCCTGGGCGTCCTGCGAGGGGTGCGGCGACGGATACTGGCGGGATCCGTACGGCGGCGTCCCCGAGGGGTACGCGGCTCCTCCGCGCCCCTGGGTCCCGGAGGACGAACTGTCAGTTTCACGACTCAAAGCAGGTTCTCCCGATTGGCTCCGCCGCCCGTACTTCCCCCCTGCCGCGGGCCGGGGGACGGCTCGGCGCGCGAACCACCATACTGGCCAGCGCCGACAGACACCCCTCGACCGGGGGAAACGACCGCGTGACCCCCTGACGGGCCAAGGGCATTACGGGGTCGGCCGTGGCACACTACTTGCCAGGTCGGCCGCTGTCGGCTCCCGGATGGGGCGACCGCGACATGGTGGCACAGATCACGGCGATGACCATCCCGCCCAGCAGGAAGAGGGCGAGCCCCACCGCGTCGCCGAAGACATAGTCGCCCTCCGGCCGCCCGCCGAGCAGAAACACGATCGAAATCAGCCAGCCCGCCGCGGGGGCCAGGGCGCCGGGCTGGGTGCCGTGGAGGCGCCGCCCGCCGTGGAACAGCCCGGCACAGGCCGCCAGGGCCAGCAGCAGCCCGCCGGGGAACCAGGCCGCCTGGACGAGTGAACCGGCGATCCCGACGAGCGCGCCGAGGACCGCGAGGCCCACGTAACCGGCGATCCGGCCGGGGTTGAGGGTCGCGGCCAGTCCGGTGGCCGGAACGTCCCGGGAAGGCGCCCCGGAGCGCGCGGCGCGCTGCCTGCCGTCGCTCATCGTCCCGCTCCCGTCCCCGAGCCCACGCCCGCTTCCGAGCCCGCTCCGGGCCCGGTGCCCGCACATACGTCCGACTCCGCGTCCGGCAGGCCGGCGAACAGGTCGTCCTCGCGCTCGCCCCGCGGGGCTCCGGGGACACCGCGCACCAACTCGTAGTACTCGGTGGTGAGAACGGGCTGGCCGAGGCCGTTGGAGAGGGCGAAGAAGTCGCCGTCCACGACGATCTGCGTGGCGTGCGCGCGCATCGCCGCGCGCTTGGCCGCCGCGTGGGCCGAGCCGTCGATCCGCGTGGTGATCCCGGCGTCGTCGACCACGCCCGGCAGGTCCTCCACGGCGGCGATGCCCGGGAAGGCGTCCGGTGCCGTCTCGCGCAGCCGCGCGAAGCCCTCCTCGACGACCGGGCGCGGTACCCGGTTCCAGTAGGTCTTCGCGATGGTGTGCGGGGCGGTCGCGGGGTCGTGGGCCGGGTCGGCGGCCAGCTCCGCCGCGCGCATCGCGACGCGGTGCGCCTGGATGTGGTCGGGGTGCCCGTAGCCGCCGTCGGGGTCGTAGGCGACGAGGACCTGCGGGCGCACCGAGCGGATCACCGTCACGAGGTGGGCCGCGGCCTCGTCCACGTCCGCGGACCAGAAGGAGCCGGGGCGGTCGTTCTGCTCGGCGCCCATCATGCCGGAGTCGCGGTAGCGGCCGGGGCCGCCGAGGAAGCGGTGGTCGGTGACGCCGAGTTCCTTCATGGCCGCGGAGAGTTCGCCCCGGCGGTGGGGGCCGAGGGTGTCGTCCCGGTCCGCCGCGAGATGGGCGAGGGCGGGCGGGATGACCTCGCCCTCCTCGCCGAGCGTGCAGGTCACCAGGGTGACCAGGGCGCCCTCGGCCACGTACTTGGCCATGGTGGCGCCGTTGTTGATCGACTCGTCGTCGGGGTGCGCGTGCACCAGAAGCAGGCGCCGGGCGGGGTGGTCCGTCATGGGGACCACCCTACGAGCCGAGCGCCTGGGGAGCCGACCGCGCCTGCACATGGCCGTCGGACCGCTGTGTCGTCGGACCACCGTGCCGCCGAACCGGGACGCGCCGCCGAGCCGTGCCTCATGGGCCGTACTCGGAAGCCGCTGTCTCGGAACCGTGCCTCAGAAGTCGTGTCTCGGGATCGGACGCCGTGCCCCGGAACCCGCGTTCCGGAGGCCGTGCCTCAGAACTTGAGACTGCCGATCATCCCTGCCACGTTCGTGGTCAGGTTGGCGATGCTGGGCGCGATGGACGAGCTGGCGAGATAGAAACCGAGCAGCGCGCAGACCACCGCATGTCCGGCCTTCAGTCCGGATTTCCGGATCAGCAGGAAGACGACGATCGCCAGCAGCACCACCGCCGAAATCGAGAGTGCCACGGCGGTTCACCTCCATCAGTACGGTCGGGACGGGCAGCACACGTGGAGCCAGCAGGTTCATACCCACCGAGCGCTACGGATCATAACTATCCGTGCCACCGCATTGATCGGAGCACGGCAGCACGAGGGGCGCACGACCGGCGGATCGGGGACTGGGCGGTGGATCGGGGACTAGGTTCGGGCCATGACTTCGCAGCAGATCTCATTTCCTCGCCAGCACGCCAGGACCATGCGCTTCAGTCTGGGCGCTCCGCGCGCGTTCACCATCTCACCCGACGGGAAGCGGGTGGTCTTTCTTCGGTCAGGTTCCGGAACGGAACGGTCGGGCCGGCTGTGGGTGCTGGACCTGCCCGAGGGCGGCACTCCGACGGAACGGGTCGTCGCCGATCCCGAGGCCCTGCTGGGCGGTTCCGCGGAACGGCTGTCGGCCCAGGAGCGCGCCCGGCGCGAGCGGAGCCGCGAGGGCTCCTCGGGGATCGTCGGCTACGCGGTCGACGCGGCGGCCGAGTTGGCCGCGTTCGCCCTCTCCGGGAAGGTGTACGTCGCGGAGTTGCGGGCGGGCACGGCGCGCGCGCTGCCGGTACCGGGCCCGGTGATCGACCCGCGGCCCTCGCCGGACGGGCGGCACATCGCCTACGTGGCCAAGGGCGCGCTCCGCGTCGTGGGCGCCGAGGGCGACGGGGACCGGGCGCTGGCGGAACCGGAGTCGGGGAACGTCACGTACGGCCTGGCGGAGTTCATCGCCGCCGAGGAGATGCAGCGTTCGCGGGGCTTCTGGTGGTCGCCGGACTCGGACCGGCTGCTGGTCGCCCGGGTCGACGACAGCCCCGTGCGGCGGTGGTGGATCGCCGACCCCGCGCACCCGGACCGCACGCCCGCCGAGGTCGCCTACCCGGCGGCGGGGACGCCCAACGCCGAGGTGGGGCTCTTCCTGGCCGATCTGGACGGCGGCCGTACCGAGGTGGTCTGGGACCGTGCGCGCTATCCGTACCTCGCCCAGGTGCACTGGTCGTCGGCGGGGGCCCCGCTGCTCCTGGTGCAGGCCCGTGACCAGCGCAGTCAGCTCCATCTCGCGGTGGACACGGAGACCGGCGCCACGCGGACGGTGCACGTCGACGAGGATCCGATCTGGCTGGAAATCTTCCCCGGAGTACCCGCCTGGGCACCGGACGGGCGTCTGGTGCGGATCGCCGACGAGGGCGGGGCACGCGTGCTCGCGGTCGGCGACCGACTGCTGACCGGCGCCCAATTGCAGCTCCGGGCGGTCCTGGACATCGGCGATTCGGACATTCTGGTGTCGGCGTCGGCGGGCGAGGAGGCCGCGGAAGCGGAGATCGGCGAGACCCATGTGTACCGGGTCAACGAGCTGGGCGTCGAACGGATCTCCGAAGAGGCCGGGATCCATTCGGCCGTCCGCGCGGGCGACGTGACGGTGCTGGCCTCCCAGTCGCTCCAGTGGCCGGGGGTGCGCGCCGAGGTGCTCCGCGACGGCAAGCGGATCGCCACCATCGCGAACTTCGCCCAGGAACCGGTGCTTTCGCCGCGGGTGCAGTTCACCGAGGGGGGCGCACGGCGGATTCCGTGCGCCGTGCTGCTCCCCCGGGATTACAAGGAATCCGATGGTCCGCTTCCGGTGCTGATGGATCCGTACGGCGGACCGCACGCCCGCCGGGTGCTCGCCGCGCACCATACGCACCTGACCTCGCAGTGGTTCGCCGATCAGGGCTTCGCCGTGGTCGTCGCGGACGGACGGGGCACCCCGGGCCGCTCACCGGCCTGGGAGAAGGCCGTCAAGGACGATCTCGCGCTCACCCTGGACGACCAGGTCGAGGCGCTTCACGCATTGGCCGAAAATTACCCCCTGGACCTCGGCAGGGTTGCGATCCGCGGCTGGTCGTTCGGCGGATATCTGTCGGCACTCGCGGTGCTGCGGCGGCCGGACGTCTTCCATGCGGCGGTGGTCGGCGCACCCGTGACCGACCTGCGGCTCTACGACACCCACTACACGGAGCGCTATCTCGGTGACCCGGCCGAGCAGCCGGAGGTGTACGCGCACACCTCGCTGCTCACGGACGAGGGGCTCTCGGAGGCGGCGGAGCAGGCGCGCCCGATGATGATCGTCCACGGTCTGGCGGACGACAACGTGGTGGTCGCGCACTCTCTCAGGCTGTCGTCCGCCCTGCTGGCGGCGGGGCGCCCGCACGAGGTGCTGCCGCTCAGCGGGGTGACGCACATGACGCCGCAGGAACAGGTGGCGGAGAACCTGCTGCTGCTCCAAGTGGACTTCCTGAAGCGGTCGTTGGGGATGCGCGACTGAGGGTCTGCCGGGTGGCCTTCGACCGGAGGGCGGGCGCGGCACGGTGCGTGCGATTCCAGGGCGCCGGGATGTCATCGGATGGGGTCTCCCCCGCTCGAACGGAGCTGGGAGCTTGGGGAAGGAGCCAACAGGACGTCCCGGCAACGCCGGAGGGGTCCCCCTGGCCCTTGAGTCCTTGGGGGAGTGCGCGCCAGGGCGTGGCCGCCCGGTCGGAGGTCACCCGGCAGGCATGAACCGGGCCGGGCACCCCGCCGGGGTGTCCGGCGGCCGTTCACCACCCTCGCACCGACCCGCCTCCGAACCTTCACCGGCCCGCCCCCGGCCTTTCACCGGCTCCTCACCGGACGCCCTCCGATGTTTCATCGGATCGTCACCAGCCCGGCGGCGGCTGGGACGGCGGAGGCGGCGGCTGATGAGGAGGAAGAGGCGGCGGCTGGTCGGGCGGCGGCGGGGGCGGTGCCCCGAAGGGGCCCGGGCCGGAGCCGGGGTAGCCGTAGCCCTGTCCGGGCCCAGGTCCGGGACCGGGGACCGGGCCGTACCCGTAGCCCTGCTCGTAGCCCGGGTCGTACCCCTGATACGGCTGGGCGAGGTGGCCGGCCGGGCCCCGGACGGCCAGCGCGATCAGCACGACCAGAGCGGCGATCGTTTCGAAGGTCCAGCTCAGCACGAGGAGTTGGTTCTCGACGGGCAGTTCGCCGAAGTACCCCAGCACGCCCTGGTCCAGGGAGCGGATCAACGCACCCGCCGCGCCCGGCAGCAGTATCCCGGCCGCGATCAGGCCGAACGGCCGGGCGTACGCGGCGCGGCCGAGCGCACTCCCGCCCGCGAACAGGCAGAGCAGCACGACGACGGCACCGGCCCAGCCCGGCGGGGGGTCGATCAGCCCGTGCGAGGCCTGCTCCCCGCCCAGGTACCAGTCGGGCAGGAGCTCGGGAAGCCGCACCACCGTCCGGATCTCCCACGCGGCGATGGTCGCCGCCGAGGCGCCGAGCAGCAGGAAGGTGAGCACGCCCGCGCCCTGGCCCGGCCGGATCGGGACCCGTTCGGAGAAGTCGGCCGGCGGGCGGCGCCCCGCGCCCGCCGTGATGATCAGTGCGACCGCCACCGCGATGGCCACGAAGGCGCAGATCAGGGCGCGGGTGCGCAGCTCGTCGGAGAACATGCCGTCCATGGGGGACGTCCCGATGTTCCAGAGCCCCGGGAGCCGGAGGGCGAGCGTGAGGACCCCGGTCGCGACCAGCGCGGAGGCGGCCACCGAGACCCGCATGACCGTGAGGGCGACGACGAGATACACCACGAACAGGACCAGGTCGTCGATCGAGGTGGTGGGCATCTCCGGCAGGCGTGCGTCCTCGTAGCCGGTCCAGTACCGCAGCAAATGGCCCGGTCCGTCGACCGCGCCCAGGTCCCGTACGATCCAGCCCGCGACGATCACCGCGAGCAGGGCGCAGAGAACGGCGCCCGTGATCCTTGCCCCCCGTGTGAGTATCACCCGAGCGATACTCCACCGTCCCCCGGCACCGGGCAAGGGGATCGCCGGGGTGTTGCGCGAACGGGCAACCGGACGATCAACGGGCGACCGGCCGGGGGGAGTTGGCGCCCCGACCGGCCCACGGCACCCGCACGGCCGTGCTCCGCCCATGCTGCCGCAGCCGTGTGTCGCAGGCGCGACGGCCGCATTGCCTGCGCGTTACGGAAGCCCCCGGCCCCGCCGCCGGGTCCCGCCGCCGGGTCCCGCCGCCGGGCCCCCGTCCGTACGCCTCGCGGTCAGGCCGGCCGGTCGCTCCCGGAAGGCGGCGTCCCGCCCTCCCCGCCCGGTCCACCCGGTCCACCCGGTGTCACCACCCGCTTCTCCTCCGCGAAATGACAGGCAGAGGGGTGCTCCGCCGGGCCGTCCGTCCCCCGGAAGACCTCCGGGACCGCCAGCAAGGGCACCTCCCGGGCGCATCTCTCCCGCGCCTTCCAGCAACGGGTCCGGAAGCGGCAGCCGGAGGGCGGATCGGCGGGCGAGGGGATCTCCCCGTGCAGGATGATCCGCTCCCGCCGCGCGCGGACCGTCGGGTCCGGCACCGGCACGGCGGACAGCAGCGCCTGGGTGTACGGGTGGGTGGGGTGGTCGTAGATCTGCTCGTCGGTGCCGGTCTCCACGATCCGGCCCAGGTACATCACGCCCACCCGGTCGGAGATGTGCCGGACGATCGACAGGTCGTGCGCGATGAAGACGTAGCTCAGCCCGAACTCCCTCTGGAGCCGGTCCAGCAGGTTGACGACCTGTGCCTGGACGGAGACGTCGAGGGCGGAGACGGGCTCGTCGGCGACGATGATCTCCGGGTTCAGGGCCAGTCCGCGGGCGATGCCGATGCGCTGACGCTGACCGCCGGAGAACTGGTGCGGGTAGCGGTTGACGTACTCCGGGTTCAGGCCCACCACGTCCAGCAGTTCCCGCACCCTGCGGCGGCGGTCGCCCTTCGGCGCCGCCTCGGGGTGGATCTCGTACGGCTCCCCGATGATGTCGCCGACGGTCATGCGCGGGTTCAGCGAGGTGTACGGGTCCTGGAACACCATCTGGATGTTGCGGCGCACCGCCTTCAGGGCGCGCCCCGACAGCCTGGTGATGTCCTCGCCCTTGTACCTGATCGCACCGGCCGTCGGCCGCTCCAGATGCACCAGCATCCGGGCCACGGTCGACTTGCCGCAGCCCGACTCCCCCACGATGCCGAGCGTCTCCCCGGCCGCCAGGTCGAAGGAGACGCCGTCGACGGCCTTGACCGCGCCGATCTGCTTCCTGAACAGCACGCCCCGGGTCAGCGGATAGTGCTTGACCAGGTCGCGGACCTGGAGGATCGGTTCGCCGCGGTCGCTCTCCCCGGAAGGGGCGTTTCCCGGGGAAGGGCCGCTCCCCCGGTCGGCGGGCGTCGCGTGATCAGTGCGCATCGAGCGCCTCCTCCCAGAAGTAGCAGGCGCTCTCGCGGTCCTCGGCCACCTGGAACAGCGGTGGCACCTCGCCCCGGCAGACGTCCCGGGCCAGCGGGCAGCGCGGGTGGAAGGCGCAACCGGGCGGGACGCGCAGCAGGTTGGGCGGCAGGCCCTTGATCGCGTACAGCTCCCGGCCCTTCTGGTCCAGGCGCGGGATCGACCGAAGCAGGCCCTTGGTGTACGGGTGGGCCGGGGCCCGGTAGATGTCGTGGACGGGGGCCGATTCGACGATGCGGCCCGCGTACATCACGGCGATCCGGTCCGCGACGTCGGCGACCACGCCGAGGTCGTGGGTGATCAGGATCAGGCCCATGTCGTACTCGTGCCGGAGCTCCGCCAGCAGGTCCATGACCTGCGCCTGGACCGTCACGTCGAGCGCCGTGGTGGGCTCGTCCGCGATGATCAGGTCGGGTTCCAGCGCCAGCGCCATGGCGATCATGATGCGCTGGCGCATGCCGCCGGAGAACTGGTGCGGATAGTCGCGGACGCGCTGCCCCGCCGCCGGGATGCGGACCCGGTCCATCAGCTCGACGGCCTTCGTCCGGGCGTCCTTGCGGGACATCCCCCGGTGGACGACGAACATCTCACCGAGCTGTTCCCCCACGCTGAGCACGGGGTTGAGGGAGGAGAGCGCGTCCTGGAAGATCATGGCCATCTCCTGGCCGCGGATCCTCCTGCGCTCCTCCTTGCCCATCCTCAGCAGGTCGCGGCCCTTGAAGAGGATCTCGCCCCCGCCGATCCGTCCCGGGGGCGTGTCGAGGATGCCCATGACGGCCTGGGCGGTGACGGACTTGCCCGAGCCGGACTCGCCGAGCACGGCCAGTGTCTCGCCCGCGTCCACGGCACAGGTGACCCCGTTGACGGCTCTGGCGACACCGTCGCGGGTGCGGAACTCCACGTACAGATCGCGCACTTCGAGCAGCATGGCGGGCTCCTCAGCGCAGCTTGGGGTCGAGGGCGTCGCGCACCGCGTCGCCGAGCATGATGAAGGCGAGCACCGTGACCGCCAGGGCCCCGGCGGGCCAGAGCAGCATGTGCGGGGCGTTGCGGATGTACGGGGAGGCGGCGGAGAGGTCGATGCCCCAGGAGACGGCGGGCGGCCTCAGCCCGACGCCGAGGAACGACAGGGTCGCCTCCAGCGCGATGTACGTACCGAGCGCGATGGTCGCGACGACGATCACCGGCGCGACGGCGTTCGGGGCGATGTGGCGCAGCAGCATCCGGGTGTGGGAGGCGCCGAGCGCCCGGGCCGCCTGCACGTAGTCGTTCTGTTTGGCGGTGATCACGGCGCCCCGGGCGATGCGCGCGATCTGCGGCCAGCCCAGGAGCACGATGAAGTCGATCACGGGCCACACGGTGGAGCTGGTGACGACGGACAGGAAGACCAGCCCGCCGAGGACCACGGGGATGCCGAAGAAGACGTCGGTGACGCGCGAGAGGACGGCGTCCCACCAGCCACCGAAGTACCCCGCCAGACCGCCGAGGAGTCCGCCGAACAGGGCGACGCCGAGGGTGGCGCAGATGCCGACGGTCACCGAGTTCCTGGCTCCGTGGACGGTACGGGTGTAGACGTCGCAGCCCTGTCCGTCGAAGCCGAAGGGGTGCCCGGGGCGGGGGCCGTCCTGGGCCCGGGCGAGGTCGCAGTCGAGGGGGTCCTGGCCCGCGATCAGCGACGGCCTGATCGAGATGACCACCAGGAAGAGGATGATCAGGGCGGAGACGAGGAAGACCGGGTCGCGGCACAGGTCCCGCCGGGCGTCGGACCACAGGCTGCGCGGTTTCCCGGCGGGCCCGGTGCCCCCGGGGCCGCCGGGTGCCCCTTCGAGGGTCGTGCCCTCCTCCAGGGCGAGGCCCGTCGCTCCGCCCGCGCCGCCCGGTGAGATCGCCTCGTCCGGTGTCTGCTGCTCAGGCATAGCGGATCCTCGGGTCGAGTACGGCGTACAGCAGGTCGACGAGCAGGTTGGCCGCCAGGAAGACGAGGACCAGGACGGTGACGAAACCGACGACGGTCTGGGAGTTCTGGCGCAGGATGCCCTGGTAGAGCTGGTAGCCGACGCCATGGACGTTGAAGATCCGTTCGGTAACGATCGCGCCGCCCATGAGGGCGCCGATGTCCGTGCCGATGAATGTGACGACGGGAATCAGCGAGTTGCGCAGCAGGTGCCGGACGACGACGCGGCGCCGGGGAAGCCCCTTGGCGACGGCGGTGCGGACGTAGTCGGCGCGGGCGTTCTCCACGATCGAGGTCCGGGTGAGCCGGGTGACGTACGCGAGGGAGACCGAGGCGAGGACCAGCCCGGGGACGATGAGCGCGTCGACGGGCGCCCCCGGCGGGACGGAGGGCTTGATGACGCCCCATTCGACGCCCAGGAGGAGTTGCAGCAGCAGGCCGGTGACGAACGTCGGGACGGAGATGACGATCAGGGTAAGGACGAGGGCGGTGGTGTCGACGGGGCGTCCGCGGCGCAGTCCGGTGACGACGCCGAGGCTGATGCCGATGACGATCTCGAAGACGATCGCGACGACGGTGAGCCGGATCGTGACGGGGAAGGCCCTGGCCATCAGTTCGGTGACCTTCTGCCCGTTGAACGCGGTGCCGAAGTCGCCGGTGAAGACGTTGCCCATGTACGTCGCGTACTGCTGCCACACGGGCTTGTCGAGACCGAACTCCGAGCGGAGCCGGGCGGCGGTGGCCGGGTCGCACCGGCGCTCGCCGCAGAGGCCCGCGACGGGGTCGCCCATCACGTTCACCATGAGGAAGATGAGCAGCGTGGTGCCGAAGAAGACCGGGACCATCTGCAGCAGCCGCCGGATCACATAGCGTCCCATCAGGGCTCCCGGGGGTCGCGGGTTCCGGAGGGCCGGGGGGCGGTTCCCGGCGGCCGGGGGCGACGGTACTCGGCGGGATGCCGGTCCCGGCGGGTCACTTGACCCGGATCCCCTCGTACACCGGGACGCTGAACTGGTTCAGCGCCACGTCGCTCACCCGCTCCGAGTAGCCCGCGCTGCCGTTCTGGTACCAGAGCGGGATGACGGGCATCTGCTCGGCCAGGACCCTCTCGGCGTCCTGGAACGTCGAGACGGCCCTGGCCCGGTCGGACTCGGCGTTGGCCCGGTCGACCAGGCCGTCGAACTTCTTGCTGCTCCACTTGCCGTCGTTGGACGAGGCGTCGGTGTAGTACAACGGCTGGAGGAAGTTCTGGATCAGCGGGTAGTCCATCTGCCAGCCCGCCCGCCAGGCGCCGGTGAGCCGCTGCCGGGACACCTGTCCGCGGAAGTCGGCGAACGTGCCGACCGGGGTGCCGACACACGCGTTGTTGTCGCCCATCACCCGGTTGATGCTGTTGCAGACGGCGTCCACCCACTCCTTGTGGGAACCGGTGTCCGCGTTGTACGTGATCGTGAGCTGGCCTCCCGGGATGCCGCCGCCCTCCTGGATCAGCTTCTTGGCCCGGGCGGCGTCGAACTCGCAGGGCGCGCCGCACAGCCCTTCCTTGAAGCCGCCGTGCGCGCCGAGGACCGGGGAGGTCCAGTCGGAGGCGGGGGTGCGGGTCTCCCGGAAGATCTGGTGGGTGATCTGCTCCCGGTTGATGGCCATGGACAGGCCCTGACGGACCTTGGCCGCCTTCGGTGCGGCCCATTTCCGGTCGTAGAAGGGGAAGGCGAGGGTCTGGATGATGCCGGCCGGGGTGTTGATGTAGCGGGGGCCGAGGTCCGCCTCGACGTTCTTCAGCTGTGCGGCGGGCACGTCGTCGACGAGGTCGAGGTTCCCGGCCATCAGGTCGGTGTAGGCGGTGTTGCTGTCGGTGTAGACCTGAAGGTCGATGCCGCCGTTGCGCGCCTTGTCGGGGCCGGGGTACGCGTCCCGTCTGCGCAGACTCATGGCGGCGCCCTGGGTGTACGAGTCGATGATGTACGGACCGTTGCCGACGGGCTTGGCCAGCCAGCCGGCGTGGTCGGTGAAGAAGGCCCGGGGCAGCGGGGCGAAGGCGGGGTAGCCGAGGGTGTCGGGCCAGAGGGAGAACTTCTGCGACAGCCTGACCGTGAAGGTGCGGTCGTCGACGACCCGGAGGCCGGAGAGCGTCTTCGCGGTGGCGGGGCCGGCGGCCGGGTGGACCTTGGCGTATCCGTCGATGTAGCCGAAGAAGTAGGCGTTCTTCTGGTTGTTCTTCAGCTGGGCGCCGTAGTTCCAGGCGTCCACGAAGGACCTCGCGGTGACCTTCTCGCCGTTGCTGAATGTCCAGCCGTCCTTCACGGTGACCGTGAAGTTCTGGTTGTCCCCGGTCTCGATCCGCTCGGCGAGCATGTCGGTGGCGGCGCCGGTCCTCGGGTCGTAGCGCTTGAGCCCGCGGAAGATCATGTCGAGGACCTTGCCGCCCTGCACCTCGTTGGTGTTCGCCGGTTCCAGCGGGTTCTGCGGGTCGCCCCAGGAGGACCTCACGATTCCGTCGGGACCGCCGCGGAGCTCCTCACCGCCTCCGCATGACGTCGCCGTCAGGGCGACGACCGCCGCGCAGGCGATCCACCCGGCCCGTGTGGCTCCGCGCATGGAGTGCCTCCTCCTCGTGCTCGTCGCATCACTCTGTGCCACCGAGATCTCACTCGGCGTCACCCCCAGTCGAATATCACCTCCCGTCACGACCCACGCACCTTGTCCGCGGCCGTACGTGTGCACCCGTCATCCCTCCGACCCTGATCCGGGCGGGCCCGCCCGACGGAGGTCCAGGGGCCCCTGGGCGGCGATCTGACGGCCCGACGCCATGCGGGAGCCCCTTCCCGCCCGGGGCGCCACCCGGAAGCGCCCACGGGTCCGCCGCCCCCGTCGCGACAGACACCACCGAGCGCGCACGCGGCACCGAACCGGTACGCACCGGACGACGCGCGCCACCGACGGGCAGGCGCCGCCGGACGGGCGGAGGATGACGGGGCGTCGGACACCGCGGTGAGTGTCCGTGCGGCCGTGCGGCCGGACGCCGACTCGACGGCCGGGACGGCCGGACACGACGGACGGCCCGGAACCTCGGGGGTTCCGGGCCGTCCGTGTCACACACGTCGCCTCATACGTGCCGTGGCACGCGCCGGGTCACGAAGCCGCGCCGACGACGTCCTTCTCCTCGGCGAAGTGGCAGGCCGACTCGTGCGCGGCCGGCGAATCCGAGGACTTGAAGCGCTCGGGCACCGCCAGCAGCGGCGTCTCCGACGCGCACTTGTCCTGCGCCTTCCAGCAACGGGTGCGGAAGCGGCAGCCGGACGGCGGGTTCGCCGGGGACGGCACGTCGCCGGTGAGGATGATCCGCTCGCGGTTCTCGCGGGCCTCCGGGTCCGGCACCGGGACCGCCGACAGCAGCGCCTGCGTGTACGGGTGCGTCGGGTGGTCGTAGATCTGCTCGTCCGTGCCGATCTCGGCCATCCTGCCCAGGTACATCACACCGACGCGGTCGGAGATGTGCCGGACGATCGACAGGTCGTGCGCGATGAAGAGGTAGGAGAGGTTGAACTCGTCCTGGAGCTTCTCCATCAGGTTGATGACCTGCGCCTGCACCGACACGTCGAGCGCGGAGACCGGCTCGTCGCAGATGATGATCTCCGGGTTGAGCGCGAGACCGCGGGCGATGCCGATGCGCTGGCGCTGACCGCCGGAGAACTGGTGCGGGTAGCGGTTGATGTACTCCGGGTTCAGGCCCACCACGTCCAGGAGCTCCTGGACCTTGCGGCGGCGGTCGCCCTTCGGCGCCACCTCGGGGTGGATCTCGTACGTCTCGCCGATGATGTCGCCCACCGTCATACGGGGGTTGAGCGAGGTGTACGGGTCCTGGAACACCATCTGGATGTTCCGGCGGACGGCCTTGAGGGCCTTGCCGGACAGCTTGGTGATGTCCTGGCCCTTGTAGAAGATCTCGCCGGAGGTGGCGGTCTCCAGGAGCATCAGGAGCTTGGCGACCGTGGACTTGCCACAGCCGGACTCGCCCACGATGCCGAGCGTCTCGCCCTGGTACAGGTCGAAGGAGACCCCGTCGACCGCCTTGACCGCGCCGATCTGCTTCTTGAACAGGATGCCCTGGGTCAGCGGGAAGTGCTTGATCAGGTTGCGCACCTGGAGGATCGGCTCGCCCCGGTCCACCTTGGCGTCGAGGGCGGCGACCGCCTCGGCCTCCGTGGCGACGTCGGCCGTGTCCACCTCGGTGACGTTGGGAGTGGCGTCCACGGCGTCGGTCTTCTTGCTGTCCTCAGCCATGGATCTGCTCCTTCCAGAAGTGGCAGGCGCTGCTGCGGCCGACCAGCTCGGTGCCGTCCGTCTCGGTCACCGGCAGCAGGGCCGGGACGTCGGTGCGGCAGATGTCCTGCGCCTTGGGGCAGCGCGGGTTGAAGGCACAACCGGACGGCGCCTTCAGCAGGTTGGGCGGCAGGCCCTTGATCGCGAAGAGCTCGTGGCCCTTCTGGTCCAGGCGCGGGATCGAATCGAGCAGGCCGCGGGTGTACGGGTGCGCGGGGCGCTTGTACAGCTCGTGGATCGGGGACTGCTCGACGATCCGGCCCGCGTACATGACCGCGATCTTGTCCGCGACGTCGGCGACCACGCCGAGGTCGTGGGTGATCAGGATCAGGCCCATGTTGTACTCGCGCTGCAGCTCCGCCAGCAGGTCCATGACCTGCGCCTGGACCGTCACGTCGAGCGCCGTGGTGGGCTCGTCCGCGATGATCAGGTCGGGCTCCAGGGCCAGCGCCATGGCGATCATGATGCGCTGGCGCATACCGCCGGAGAACTGGTGCGGGTAGTCGTTGACCCGGCTGCTGGCGGCCGGGATCTTCACCCGGTCCATCAGCTCGATGGCCTTGGCCTTGGCGTCCTTCTTGGACATGCCCTGGTGGACCCGGAACATCTCGCCGAGCTGGTTGCCGACCGAGTAGACCGGGTTCAGCGCGGAGAGCGCGTCCTGGAAGATCATCGCCATCTTCGGGCCGCGCAGCTTGCGCCGCTCGTTCTCCGGGAGCTGGAGGATGTCCTGCCCCTGGAAGAGGATCTCGCCCTTGGCGACCCGTCCGGGGGGCGAGTCGAGGATGCCCATGATCGCCTGCGCGGTCACGGACTTGCCGGAGCCGGACTCGCCGAGCACGGCGAGCGTCTCACCGGCACGGACGCTGTAGTTGACGCCGTTGACGGCCTTGACGATGCCTTCGCGGGTCTTGAACTCGACGTGCAGGTCGCGCACTTCGAGGACGGGCGCGTCGGCGTCGCCGGAGCGCCTGTCCGGCGCCTCCGCGGTGACGTGTGAAGTAGTCATGTCGTGGTGCCGCCCTCTCAGCGCAGCTTCGGATCAAGGGCGTCGCGCAGCCCGTCACCGACGAAAACGAAACCAAGGACGGTCAGGACGATCGCGATGGAGGGATACACCCAGAGGTAGTCCTTCACACCGAGGAAGTCCTTGGCGGCCGACAGCATGTTGCCCCACTCGGCGACCTCGGGGCTGACGCCGACGCCCAGGAAGGACAGTGCGGCCTCGGCCACGATCGCGCTGCCGACGCTGAAGGCGGCGTACGCCATCACGGCGGCGATCGAGTTGGGAATGATGTGCCGGATGATGATCCGCGAGGTGCTGGCGCCCAGCGCGCGGGCGGCGAGCACGTAGTCCGCCTCACGGACCGACAGGATCGAGCTGCGCAGCAGTCGGGAGACGGTCGGCCAGGAGAAGATCGCCAGCGAGATGATCACCGGGGCGACGCCGCGACCCATCGCGATGATGATGACGATGGCACCGATCAGCAGCGGGAAGGCGAAGAAGACGTCCGCGATGCGCATGAGCACCGAGTCGGTGGCCTTGCCGAAGTAGCCGGCGAGGGAACCGATGATGATGCCGATGAGGCAGGCCAGGAAGATCGAGGCCAGACCGATGATGACGGCGATGCGGGCGCCGTAGATGATGCGTGACAGCTGGTCGCGGCCAAGGGCGTCGGTACCGAGGATGTGGTCGCCGCCCGGCGCCTGGAGGGTGTTGTTGAGGTTCTGCGCCAGCGGGTCGTACGGCGCCAGCACCGGCGCCAGCGCGGCGGTCAGGAACAGCAGGACGACCAGCACCAGGCCGACCACGGCCAGCTTGTTGGCCATGAAGCGGTGGCGGATCTCGCCCCACTGGGTGACGCGGGCGATCGCCGGCTCGGCCTCGGCCGGAGCGGCCGCCTTCTGAGCGGTCCCCGCCTCCGCTGTGCTCTTGGTGAGCTCAGTCATGGGTGTGACTCCTAGAACGGGCTGCCTGGGATCAGGCGAGACGGATGCGCGGGTCGAGGACCGCGTACAAGAGGTCGACGATCAGGTTGAGCAGGACGAACACGGCGACGCCGAAGGTCACCACGCCGATGATGATCGGGTTGTTCTGCTGCTGGACCGCCTGCACCAGGGCGAGCCCGATGCCGTCCCAGTTGAAGATCGCCTCGGTGATGAGCGCACCACCGAGCAGGCTGCCGAAGGAGATGCCCAGGTAGGTGACGACCGGGATGATCGAGTTGCGCATCACGTGCTTGACGAGAACCGTGCGCCGGGGCAGGCCCTTGGCGACGGCCGTCTTGACGTAGTCGGCCCGCAGCACCTCCAGCATGGTGCCGCGCATGAGTCTCGCCACCAGTGCCGCGTCGAGGATCGCGAGCGTGAAGGCAGGCAGGACGAGGGAGTTGAAGGAGCCGTCGGAGATCAGCGGGAACCACTGGAGGTCCACCACGAAGAACTTCTGCAGGACCATACCGATGATGAAGGATGGGAATCCGACGGCCAATGTGGTCAGCAGTGTGATCAACACGTCCCAGAATGAATATCTGAACAATGCGGCGATCAGACCCGCGAAGACACCGATTGCGATATCGATGACGATGGCCGCGATGGCCAGCTCGGCGGTGTTCGCGAGCTTCGGCTTCAGGATCTCGGTCACCGGGCGGCGCTGGGTGAAGTCCTCGCCGAGGTCGCCCTTGGCCAGCTTCTGGACGAAGTGCCCGTACTGCACCGGCAGCGGGTCGTTGAGTCCGTAACGTTCCCGAAGTTCGGCCACGACGGCCGGATCACGGGCCTTGTCGCCGCCGAGCGAACCCACGGGGTCGCCAGGCAGGATGAACAGACAGCAGAAAAGAACAACGGTCGCACCGAAGAGGACGACGATCATCTGCCCGAGCCGGCGGATCACATATCTGCCCACGATGCCTCCTTCACATACTGAGTGTGGGGATGGGCGGCATCATCCGATCGGGAGAGCGGCCGCCGCCGGGCGCCGTCAGAGGGGTGCGCCCGGTACTGGGCGAAGGCCGTGGAAGCCGAAGAAGTTACTCCGACTCCACGGCCTTCGCCTACCTGCTGAAGAAGGCTCTTACTTGAGCGTGATCTCCGCGAGGTCCGGGTCCTCGAAGAAGTTCATCTTGAAGTTGCTGAACTTCTTGGTGTTCACCAGACGGTACTGCGAACGCTGCCAGAGCGGGATGACACCCTGGTCCTCGTCGAGCGCGATCTTCTCGGCCTGCTTGTACAGGTCGGCGCGCTTGGCGGCGTCCTTCTCGGAACGGGCCTGGTCGAGCAGCTTGTCGAACTCGGGGTTCGAGTAGCGGCCGCGGTTGTCGCCCTGCGCCTTGCCGGTCGACGGGTCCTCACCGATGCCGGCGGTGCTCAGCAGCGGGGCGAGGAAGTTGTCCGCGGTCGGGTAGTCGGCGGTCCACGCCGAACGCCACAGACCGTTGGCCTTCTTCTCCTGCTGCGCGGCCAGGGCCTCCTTGAACGGCTTGCCGTCCAGCTTGACGTTGAGGCCGAGGACCTCCTTCAGCTGCGCGGCGACGGCCTGGACCCACTCCTCGTGGCCGGCACCGGTGTTGTAGCCGAAGTTGATGGTCGTGCCCGGCTTCAGGCCGCCCTTCTTGGCGAGCTCCTTGGCCTTGGCCGGGTCCTGCTTGACGCAGGAGGTGCAGACACCCGCCTGGTAGGTGTCGGCGAAGGACGGCGGCAGGAACGCGGTGGCCGGCTTCTGCATGCCCTGGAAGACGGACTTGGCGATGGCCTCGCGGTCGATCGCGTACGAGATCGCCTTGCGCGCGTCGGCGTTGTTCAGCGGCTTGTTCTCGTTGAACACGACCAGGTAGTTGATGCCGGAGAACTCGGCCGCGTACCACTGGCCCTGCGGCTCGTACTTGGCCTTGGCGACCGAGAGCTGCGGCGTGGGCATACGCGCGAAGTCGAACTGACCCGACTGGAAGCCCGTGTACTCGAGCTGGGAGCTGTTGGCCGGGTTCAGGATCTTGATCTCGACCTTGTCCAGCTTGGCCTTGTTCAGGCCGTAGTCGTCGTTGCGGGCGAGCGTGATCGACTTGTTGTGCTCCCAGCTGCCCTCCATCTTGAAGGGGCCGTTGCCGATCGGGGCGTCGTTGTACTTCTTGTTGTCACCGGCGCCGGCGACCTTCGGGACCGGGCTGAAGGCCGCGTGGGCGGTCTTCTTGTCGAACTCGAAGTCGACCTCGGTCAGCTCGACCTTGAGGGTGTTGGCGTCCGGAGCGGACAGACCGGCGAACTTGTCGGTCTTGCCGCCCTTGAGGTCGTCGTAGCCCTTGATGCCGGCCATGTGGTACGAGACGTCGGAGGCCGACGCCTTCGCGGCGACACGGGTCCAGCCGCGGATGAACGACTCGGCGTCGACGGTCTCACCGTTGGTGAACTTCGTGCCGGCCTTGATCTTGAACGTCCAGGTCTTGCCGTCCTCGGACGTACCGGACTCGGCGAGCTTCGGGACGAGCTTGCCGTCCGTGGCCACGTCGTAGAGCTGGGTGAAGATGGCCCGGGCGACGAGCATGCCCTCGGACTCCTGGGCGTTCACCGGGTCGATGGAAACGGGCTCGGTGATGCCGAGCCGGAACGTGCCGCCATTGCCCCCCTTACCGGCGCTCTCCTTCTTGTCGCCGTCCCCGCCGCCGCAAGCGGTCGCGGCCAGGGCGATGATTGCCGCTCCCGCGACCCACTTGGCGCTCTTGGCACCACGCATGGGTTTCCTCCTCATGAGTCCACTTTTGACTACAAGAAGGGCACTGGAGTGATACACCGACACCCCTGACGGCGATCGTTCAGTGCCCCGAGTGTGCTCGTGAGTCGGCACTCCCCACAGTGCGTGACCCATTGACCCGAGCTCATCGAGCCAACTATTAAGGACGGCTGGGCCGTAAACCACACCTAAAGGGTCTCGTTTTGGCAACATCAACCGCACGCGTAGACCCGAAATACGGACAAAGCGATCCTAGACAGACACCCCCGAAACGGACCGTTAATACATGTTCCGGAGAGCGACGCCCGATAACCGGACATCCAATCGAAGAAAACGGGTTGAACGTCCGTAAAGGATTGCGCTTCCTCTCACCCGCCCCGGCCGCGGTGTCCGCGTGGACACCGCGCGGGCCGCACGGACGCCAACGGCGAGGCGCCGGAAGTCCGGTCCGCCACGTCGCCGCGGCGGACGGAACTTCCGGCGGACTCAGCCGCGCTTCCGACGGGTCAGCAGTACTTCTTGTGCACCACGGCGGCGATGCTCTTCTTGCTGACCTTCTCACCGCAGCGGGTCGCGCCATCGACCATGGCGCCATAGCTCTTCGCCTGCCCGTGGGCCTGCTTGACCCACTTCGTGCCCCGGTCGCAGCGGTACGCCTGCCAGTACCCGGACGCCTTGAGCCGACCCACGTAGAACCAGTAGCGGCCCTTCTTGGTGAGCGTGTCCGTGATGCTGACGCTCTTGGTGGTCGTCTTGCCCTTCGAGTGGTTGTAGGACCCCTCGACGTTCACGTCGAGACTCGCCAGCACCTTGCCCACCGACAGACCTGCGGTCGAACCGCCGCCGATGGACCAGCCCGAGCTGAGCGTCTTCTCGTGCGAGAGCGTCTTGGTGACCGTCCGGCTGCCGGACGAATACTCCTTCTCGTATCCCTTGACCTGGTGCGTGAGTACACGGCTGTGGCTCGTAGTGACCCAGGTGACCGAGCGGGTGCCGGGATCACAGATCAGCGGTGCCGCGCTCGCGCTGGTCGCCGGAACGATCACCAGCGCCGAAGCGGCCAGCGCCATCGCGGCAGTCGCCGAAGCGAAACGCATCCTCAAGGTCGTCCCCCATTTCATTCCGCAGACGGCACGGCCGCACGACATGCGCCCCCCATCTGCTTGCGCATGCGAATCACTTGCCATCCGCATCGCAACCCCGTGCCGACACCGAGCGGTGCGACACAGGTGATTCTGTCACTCAACTCTCCCTGTTCACAAGCTTTTTCCAGAGAGCCAAGGTGCTTCAGCAACGAACTGACGGATCGCGCAATGAGGCGGGTGTCGTTGAGTCCGACTTCCCGATCGCACACATGATGCCGACGAGGGCAGCAGGGTGACGGCTGAGGGCCCGAGCACCAGGGAGAGACGGGAAAACGGCCCGGCCCCTCCGCACACGGTGCGGAGGGGCCGGGCCGAAAAGGGACTGACGGAGGCCGAAGGTACTCGCCGGGCGTCAGCGCTTGGCGCGCGAGGCGGTGCGGGCGCGCTCGCGGGCGTCCAGGTTGACCTTACGGATGCGGACGGCCTCCGGGGTCACCTCGACGCACTCGTCGTCGCGGCAGAACTCCAGCGACTGCTCCAGGGAGAGCTTGCGCGGCGGGACGATCGCCTCGAACGAGTCGGCCGACGAGGACCGCATGTTCGTGAGCTTCTTCTCCTTGGTGATGTTCACGTCCATGTCGTCGGAGCGCGAGTTCTCGCCGACGATCATGCCCTCGTACACCTCGGTGCCGGGCTCGGTGAACAGCACGCCGCGCTCCTGGAGGTTGGTCATCGCGAAGGCGGTGACCGCACCGGCGCGGTCGGCGACCAGGGAGCCGTTGTTACGGGTCTGCAGCGGGCCGAACCAGGGCTCGTGGCCCTCGTGGATCGAGTGGGCGATGCCCGTGCCGCGGGTCTGGGTCAGGAACTCCGTGCGGAAGCCGATCAGGCCGCGGGACGGGACGACGAACTCCATGCGGACCCAGCCGGAGCCGTGGTTCGACATGTTGTCCATGCGGCCCTTGCGGACACCCATGAGCTGGGTGACGGCGCCCATGTGCTCTTCGGGCACGTCGACCGTCATGCGCTCGACCGGCTCGTGGACCTTGCCGTCGATGTCCTTGGTGACGACCTGCGGCTTGCCGATGGTGAGCTCGAAGCCCTCGCGACGCATCTGCTCGACCAGGATGGCGAGCGCGAGCTCACCACGGCCCTGGACCTCCCAGGCGTCCGGGCGCTCGGTGTCGAGGACGCGGAGCGAGACGTTACCGATCAGCTCGCGGTCCAGACGGTCCTTCACCTGGCGGGCGGTGACCTTGCGGTCCTTGACGGCGGACTTGGCGTCCGCGCCCTTGCCGGTGCCACCGCGACCGACCAGCGGCGAGGTGTTCGTACCGATCACCATGGAGATCGCCGGCTCGTCGACCGTGATC
Organism: Streptomyces sp. NPDC001750; assembly: GCF_042892615.1. Classification (NCBI taxonomy): domain Bacteria; kingdom Bacillati; phylum Actinomycetota; class Actinomycetes; order Kitasatosporales; family Streptomycetaceae; genus Streptomyces; species Streptomyces sp. NPDC001750. The sequence continues at coordinate 55,124 of NZ_JBIAUE010000001.1, forward strand.
AGCGGCAGCGCGATCGGGTTCTCCGGGTCGGCCAGCGTCTCGCCGATCATGATGTCGGGGATACCGGCGACGGCGCAGATGTCACCGGGGCCCGCCACCTCGGCCGGCTTGCGGGTGAGCGCCTCGGTCATCATCAGCTCGCTGATGCGGACGTTCTGGACCGAGCCGTCGCGCTTGATCCAGGCGACCGTCTGGCCCTTGCGCAGCTCGCCCTGCTCGACGCGGAGCAGCGCGATACGGCCGAGGAAGTTGTCCGCGTCCAGGTTGGTGACGTGGGCCTGCAGCGGGGCCTCGTCGTCGTACTGCGGGGCCGGGATGTGCTGGAGGATCGTGGAGAAGAACGGCTCCAGGCTGGTCGAGTCGGCCGGGACGGTGCCGTCCTCCGGCTTGGTCAGCGAGGCAATGCCGTCACGGCCGCAGGCGTAGACGATCGGGAACTCGATCTGGTCCTCGTCCGCGTCCAGGTCGAGGAAGAGGTCGTACGCCTCGTTCACGACCTCGTCGATGCGGGAGTCGGGACGGTCCGTCTTGTTGATGCACAGGATGACGGGGAGCCGGGCCTGGAGGGCCTTGCGCAGCACGAAGCGCGTCTGCGGGAGCGGGCCCTCGGAGGAGTCCACCAGCAGCACCACGCCGTCGACCATCGACAGGCCGCGCTCGACCTCGCCACCGAAGTCGGCGTGGCCGGGGGTGTCGATGATGTTGATCGTGATCGGGTCCCCGCCGTCCTTGGGGTGGTACTTCACCGCCGTGTTCTTGGCGAGGATCGTGATGCCCTTCTCACGCTCCAGGTCGTTCGAGTCCATGACGCGGTCGTCCACGGAGTCGAGCTGGTGCGCGCCGAAGGCACCGGCCTGCTTGAGCATGCCGTCGACGATGGTGGTCTTGCCATGGTCGACGTGGGCGACGATGGCTACGTTACGGATGTCATGGCGCGTGGGCATGTGTGGCTTGAGCTTCTCTCGGATCGTGGGATCAGGCGTCTCAGTCGCTCTCGGGTCCTCGTACGCCCGCCGGGCGTACGCGCCACGGCTACCCACCATCGTAAAGGGCCGACGCCGTAGCGGCTTCCCCGGCGAATTCCCACCGCCCCCCGGAATGGAGGTCGCGGCGGGCTCCGGAGGGGCCGGGGCCCGGTGTCCCGCCCGCCGGGCCGCGGCGGATCCGTGCCCGCCGCGGCCCTGATCGGTCTCGGCCGCCCGCTCCCGTCGTCCCCGTCGGCGTACGCGCTCACCGCGATGCGGCACGGTGCTCGTTCGCATCACCGTGGCCATGTCTTCCGACGGATTTCACCGAAGGACACGTCCACGGTCCCCGGTGGGACGTCTGACACGGGACTTGAGCGGCTCCGGAGGTGGGGCTCCGCAGCGGCTGGACTCCGGGACGAGGCCCGGAGGTGGGGGGAGTGAGCGGCCACCCGGGTCAGCGGGTGCTCACGACCTTGCCCGCCGGGAAGCCGGGCGGGCAAGGGACTTGAGCTGGTTCTGAGCTTCCGGCGCCGCTCTGACCTGCTGCTCCTTCACCGCTTGTACGTCTTGTCCTCGTACGTCTCACAGCCGGTCCTTGGATGTCGCGTGGCCGGTCCTCGTACGTCCCGCACCCCGGCACGGTGTGGCCGTGGTCGGTGCTCGCGGCTACTGCTTGCGTTGCGCCGGGGGCCCTGCGGGCTGCGGGCGCTTGAAGCCGATGTCCTGGTAGTGGGGCGTCCCGAAGCCGAAGGCCCCGACGTTCACCAGTCGCTTGTCGGCAGCCACGAGCTGCGGCCTCTGGTAGAGGGGGATCGAGCCCGCGGCGGCCCAGATCCTGGCGTCCGCCTGGTTCATCAGGTCCCGGGCCGCCCCCTCGTCGAGCTCGGAGACCGCCTTGTCGAACAGCTGGTCGATGTGGTCCGTGCCGACGCGGGTGTAGTTCTGCTCGACCACCAGCGAACCGTCACCGGCGGGCACCGGCTTGGCGTAGATCGGACGGTTGTCGGTCGCCGGGTAGGCGGTGGCGGGCCAGGAGTAGAGCGCCAGGTCGTAGTCGCCGGCGGCGATGTGGTCCCGGAAGTAGCTGTCGTCGGAGACCCTGGTGATCGACGTGCCGATGCCGATCGAGTCGAGCATCGCCGAGATCTTGCCGCCGACCGCGCGCAGCGGCTCCGACCCGGGCCCGGACGGCAGGACGAAGCGCAGGTTCAGCGGCTGGCCGTCCTTGCCGAGCGGGCCGCGTCCGGTCTCCGGGGCCGGGGCGGCGGTCCCGGCCGGGGCGTAGGCTCCGGCCGCGCCGCCGGGCCGCTGGTCCTGGGCGGCGATCGTGGCGGTGGCGTCCCCGGGGATGGCGGTTCCGGCCAGGTGCCCGGCCTGCCGCAGGAGGGCGGCGCTGTGGGCCGCTGCGGCGGGGGCGGGGGCGAGGATCCGCAGGCCGGTGGTGGTTCTGTCCGCGTCACCGGGTTTGCCGTCGTCCCCCACGACGTGCAGATCGTCGCCGCGGCCGCCGTTCCTGCCGTCGTCGCCGTTCACGCCCTCGCTGCTGTTCTGATTGCCACCCTGGTTGCTGCTCCGGCCGTTCTTGCCGTCCTTGTCGTTCTTCTTCTCGGCCTCCTTCTTCTCGGCCTCGCTGCCCGCCTTCGCACCGCCCGGCTTCTTGATCGCGCCCTCGCGGGTCCAGCCCGCGTCGGCCAGCAGGGCCCGCGCCTCTTCCTTGTCCTCGCCGCCGAGCGCGCCGCTGCCGTCCTGGTACCCGGGCTGTCCCGCCAGGGCGACATGGCTGCCGAGCGGCACGGCGGGCAGGCCGAGCGGCTTGAGTACGGTGTCGACGAGTTCCTGCCGGTTCAGGGCCCGGGCGACCGCGCGCCGCACCCGCTCGTCGGCGAGCGGACCGGACTCGCCGTTGAGCGCGAGCTGGGTGTACGCGGGCTCCAGCGACTTGCGGACCGCGTACGAGCGCAGCGCGTTCTGCTCGGCCGTGTACGCCTCCGCGGCGGCACGGGCCTTCTCCCTGGCCGCTCGCGCGGCGGCCGCCTCCGACTCGTTCGAGCCGTATGCCATGGCCCAGGAACGCATCGCGGCGGCCGGGTCGTCGGCGGCCCCGGGCCCGTGCGCGAGGGGCTGTCCGTTCGGACCGTTGCCGCGGGCCGCGGAGGCGACCCGGTTGGCCGTGCCGGCGTCGATGTCGGCGACCTCGACCTTGTGCTCCGTCAGCGCCTGGACGCGGTCCTGCGGCGCGACGGCGCGGAAGACGAGTGATTCGAGCTTGGCCGGCTTCCCCCACCAGCGCGGCTCACGGACGAGGGTGACGTCGCCCGCCTTCGTGTCCACACCGCTCAGCCGGAACGGCCCGGCCGTGACCGCCAGGGCGGTCCGCGCGCCGTCGTTGAAGCTGTTCGGGGCGCCGGTCACCTCCTTCGGGTACAGCGGGGAGAACAGCGAGCGCCAGTCCGCGTACGGCTTGGCGAAGGTGACCCGGACCTCCAGGTCGTCGGCGCCGCGCTCGATCTTCGCGATGCGGTCGTAGCCGGCGTTGCGCGCGGTCCAGTACGCCGAGTTCGCGCCGCTCAGCGCCCGCCACTGGGCGACGAAGTCGGGCGCCCCGATCTTCCGGCCGTTGCTCCACACCGCCTTCTGGTCGAGCTTGTAGCGCACCACCTGCCGGGGCTCGCGCTCGATCACCTTCGCGGACTCCAGGTAGTCCGGGTTGAGCTGCGGCCTGCCCCGGGCGTCCAGCGGGAACAGGGTCGGCAGCACGGCGCCGGTGATGCGGGTGGTGGAATCGTCGGCGTCGGCCTGGAACGCGTTGAGAGTGGCGGGCATGGAGTCGATCGCCCAGTGGACCGTCCCCCCGGCGGCGACCGAACCCCGGCCCGCGACCGCGATGTCCTGGGGAGCGGCGGCGGCCGTCGCCGATCCGCTGTCGCCGGTGGTGCAGCCGGCCAGTACGGGGAGCGTCAGCACGCCCGTCGTGAGGAGCGCGAGCGAACGGCGCTTACGGGCCGTCCCCCACGGGACGCCGACGTGGGACATGGCTGACACCTCCGGGTCCGGCCCGACCCACCCGCACCGAGACGGGCCGGATTTGTGCGTTTTGGATGGCATATGCAGTTGATCACACTGGTTCGCTCATCCACTGAAAGCGCACACGCGCGTGAGGCGGCGCAGACACGGCGGGGGCTCCCCGAAGCTCACCCGCGCAGCGCAATACCGAGGAGCCGCACGCGCCCGCGCACCCGGGGCTCACGTGTCATGCTCCGCGTCCCGTGCTCCGGGCCCGCCGCGTTCCATGCCCGGTGCGCCCCGCACCGCACCCCGTTCTCCACGGCTCCACGGGCTCCACGGGCTCCACTGCCTGATTTCCGCGGTTTCAACGGCCCTCGTTCCGTGCGCCTGCGGTCGTCAGCCGCCGAGCGGTCCGACGCTCGCGTCCGTCGTGTCCGCCTCGCCCGGACGCGGGAGGATCCGCCCGACGCTGTTGCGGGGGGCGTCGGCGTCCTTGTCGGTGACCGCGTCCGTGGCCACGGTGACGTGGGGCGTCCTCCTCGGCGGGCCCCGCTCACGCCCCGGCCAGCCGGTCGAGCAGCTCCGCGGCCTCGGCGACCGTGCGACGCTCCTCGTCGTCGAGTTCGGCGGCGAGTGCCTCGGCGAGCCAGTCGTTCTTGACGGCCCGGACCGCGGTCAGCACCTCCAGCCCGGTCCGCGTGATCGACACGACCGACTTGCGGCCGTCCGCCGGATCCGGCGCCCGCCCCACGAGCCCCCGGCTCTCCAGCGTGCCGACGGTGAGCCGCATGGACTGCGGACGCACGTACTCGGCACGGGCCAGCGCGGCCGTGGTGGCCGGCCCCTCCCGATCCAGCCGGGCGAGCACCGATCGCTGCGTCGGCGTCAGCAGGCTCTCCGACGACGTGGTGCGCAACCGTCGCAGCAGCCGGCCGAGCACGGCACTCAGTCGCAGCGCGACCTGCTCCGGCGCCGGAGCCGGAGCCGGAGCCGGGGACGATGCGGCAGGTGGTTCGGCGGGCGGGTTCCCAGTCGGTTCCGGCATGGCGCCAACGTAAAGATGCGCAGGCCACCTTGCAAGGATGCCTGTCAATTCTTGGGATGCCCTTGCCCCTTGCGTGACCGGCGATCTAGGGTGAATGCGCTTTCAAACGAGGGTCGGCACGTGCGGCGGCAGGGACGTACGGGCGCGAGAGGGAACGGACGGTCGAACGAGTGAGCGCCCCAACGGTGTATGACGTCGCCGAGCGGTCGGGCGTCTCCATTGCCACGGTCTCCCGGGTCTACCGCACCCCCGATTCGGTACGCGCCCAGACCCGTGAACGGGTCCTCGAAGCCGCCCGCCAGCTCGGTTACGTACCCAGTGGGAACGCCCGCGGTCTGGCCAGCCGGACCACCGGCGTGCTCGGCCTCTGCTTCCCCGACATGGCCGACCCCGACGCCGAGGCCGACGCGGAGGCGGACAGCGACGCCGACGACGCGGTGATGCTCTACTCCGACCAGATCATCCGCGGCATGGAGCGGGCGGCGCGCCGGCACGGGTACGCGCTGCTGATCGCCGCGTCGCTGGAGGGTGGACCGGAGAGCGTCGCGAAGGTGGCGGGCCGGGTCGACGGGTTCGCCGTGCTGGCGCGGACCGTGCCGACCGAGGACCTCGAAGTGATCTCGCGGCGGCTGCCGGTGGTGATGCTCGCCGGGCCGCGCGAGATCGACCACCTCGACCACATCGTCGTCGCGAACGCCGACGGGGAACGCGAACTGGCCCGCCACCTGATCGAGGACCACGGGCTGCGCAGGCTCGCCTTCGTCGGTGGCGAGGTCGAGTCGCCGGACGCCGAGGCGAGGTTCCGCGGCTTCCGGGAGGCGTGCCGCGACGCCGGGCTGCCGGTGCCGGACGCGCCGGACCTGCGGGCGGAGATCATGACGCAGGCGGAGGGCGCGCGGACCGCCGAGGCGCTGCTGGACCGGGAGGGCGAACGGCCCGAGGCCATGCTGTTTGCCAACGACCAGATGGCGGTGGGCGCGCTGCGGGCGCTGGAGCGGCGCGGGGTGAGGGTGCCGGAGGATGTCGCGGTGACCGGGTTCGACGGGATTCCGCTGAGCCGGATCGTCCGCCCTTCGCTGACGACCGTGCGCCAGCCGATCCGCCAACTCGGCGAGCAGGCGGTCGAGTTGCTGGTGCAGCGACTCGGCGACAGCGGGCGGGAGCCGGTGTCGCTGATGCTGCCGGTGTCCGTGGTCCGCCGCGCAAGCTGCGGCTGCGCCTGACCGGAACGAGCACCGGAACCAGTACCGGCACCCCCACGAGTACGAGCACGGCGTGCGAGCCGCGGTCACCCGGAGCGGCGCGCGCCCGCACGAACGGCGTCCGCCGGGACCACGAACGCTGTCCGCCGGGGCCGGCCCGCAGGAACTCGCCCCGGACCGACCCGCCGGCCCCACCCACGGCCCGACCCCGCCTTCCCGGCCCGCGGGAACTCGCCCCGGCCCCGCCCGCGGCCCGATCCCTCCCACGACGCGGGCCGGGCCGCCGGAACGCGCCCACCGGCCCCGCCGACCGGAGCGAGTCGCCGGACGGGCCTCACCGGACCCGCCCGCCGCCCTCACGCCTTCAGGTGCGCCCCGAAGAACCGCCGCCGAGCCGCGTACAGCTCCTCCGTCTCCGCCGCCCGCCCCGGGTGCTCGAAGTGCCCCGCGCTCAGCACCTGGAGTTCGCGCTCACCGGGCAGGGCGTTGTACACGGCGAACTGTCCCGGCGGCGGCACCGACGGGTCGAAGAGCGCCGCTGCCACCAGCACCGGCAGCTCCAGCCGGGTCGCGGCCGTGGCGGCGTCGAAGTACCGCAGCACCTCGGTGACCTCCGGGTGCGTGCGGTGGTGTCCGCGCACCGCCTCCCCGCTCCCCGCGCAGGGCAGGGTGAGCCGCAGCGGGTGGTTGCCGAACGTGGGCACCGTCAACTGCCCGGCGCCGAACCGGTCGTCCCACGGCAGGGCCAGCGCGCCGAGCCCGCCGCCGAAGCTCTCACCGAGGTAGCCGAGCCGCGGGCCGCCCGCCCGGGGGTCCGTCTCCGGGACCAGTTCGTTCAGCGCCGACGCGGCGCACCACAGGTCCGCCACGCAGTCGCCGATGACGTAGGTGTCGCGCGAGGCGATGCCGTGCAGGACGTGCCGGGCGGAGGTGTCCGGTACGCCCTCCCGCAGGCCGCGCGTGGGCAGACCCCGTACGCACGGCAGGATCGCCGCCGACCGGGGCAGCGGCAGCGGCACGTCGGGGCCGGGCTCCTCACGGCCGCCGTACCCGTGCCCGATGACGAATCCGTACTCCGCCGACGCCCCCTCGGCGGGCAGCGCGACCCAGCCGCCGAGCCGCACCCCGCCGACCGACGTGAACGTCACCCCGTGGATCCGTACGCCGTCGCGTTCCTCCTCCAACGGCCCCAGCTCCGGCTCCGTGGCGACCGCGCGCGCCTGCGCGTACCGGGCCCGCCAGAAGGCGTCGAAGTCGTCCGGGGCGGTGGCGGGGGCGGGGACGCGCAGCAGGTCGTCGAGCGTGCGCCCGTAGGACGGATCGAAGGGGAAATCGTGTTCGAACGAAGTCATGGTCGCGACAGTACCGAAGTCGTCATCGCGCACCTCCGCACAATCCGTGACCCCCTCTATGCAATCCGTCATATTCATCCGCCAATCGGTCACATCATTACCAATTCCGCAAACAGTGCATCTAACGTGCCAAGTCGAACGCCCAGGCATCCGGCACGTTGCACGAGTGTGACCTAGCACCCTCTTGCGGAATTCCGAATTCCTGCCGCAGAGTGATGTATGCGCTTACAGGCAGCGCATACATCCGGATTGCTCAAGGAGGAGCCCTCCATGCCCCGCACCACCAGAACCGTCTCGATCGGGATCGCCGTCGCCGCCGCGCTCACCTTCGGTGTCACCGCGTGCGGCAGTTCCGGTGGCGACGGCGTCGCGGCGGACGAGAAGCAGACGATCACCGTCTGGGCCATGGGCGCCGAGGGCGAGAAGCTCACGGATGTGGCCAAGGAGTACACCAAGGCCAACCCGAACGTGACCGTGAAGGTCACCCCGGTCGGCTGGGACGTCGCCCACCAGAAGCTGGTCTCCGCCGCTGCCGCCGGCACCCTGCCGGACGTGGCGCAGATGGGCGGCAGTTACATGGGCGAGTTCGCCGAACTCGGCGTCCTGGAGCCGGTCGACACCAAGAAGTTCGACGAGAAGGACTTCTTCCCGTCGGGCTGGAAGCAGGGCGAGGTGGACGGCCAGGCGTACGGCGTGCCGTGGTACGTCGACACCCGCGTCCTCTACTACCGCACCGACCTGGCCGAGAAGGCCGGTGTCACCGAGGCTCCGACCAACTGGAAGGAGATGCAGGACCTCGCCACGGCCTACCAGAAGAAGGCCGGAACCAAGTGGGGCCTGTCCATCCAGCCGAGCGGCCTGGACACGGTGCAGAACTTCTACTCCTTCCTCTACTCCGCCGGCGGCGAGATCGTCGACTCCAAGGGCAAGGCCGTCATCGACAGCCCCGAGGCCGTCAAGGCGCTCGAGGAGTACGGCTCCTACTTCGACAAGGGCCTGTCCAACAAGTCCGTTCAGCCCGGCTACGACGTGGTGAAGGACTTCGGCAACGGCCGTGTCCCGATGTTCTTCGGAGGCCCCTGGCACGTCACCCTGCTGAACGAGAGCCAGCCGCAGATCGAGGGCAAGTGGGCGGTGGCGAACGTGCCCGCCGACAAGTCCTCCGTCTCCATGGCCGGCGGTTCGTCCCTGGTGATCTCCAAGGACAGCGAGCACAAGGCCGCCGCCACGGAGTTCATCAAGTACCTGACCGACACCAAGGGCCAGGCCGACTGGTACAAGCGCACCAAGGACCTGCCGGCCAACACCTCCGCCTGGACCTCCGGCGACCTCGCCGACGACGCCACCCTCCAGGTCTTCAAGAAGCAGATGGACACCGCGAAGGCCTCCCCCTCGCTGTCCAACTGGACCGAGATCACCGACAAGGTCGACCAGGCCATCGGCAAGGTCACCCAGGGCAAGGCGTCCGCCGAGGACGCGCTGAAGACGGCTCAGTCCGAAATCGAAGCTCTCGTGAAGTAACCAAGGTCTCGTGAAGTAGGAGTCATGCGCACCATGACCTCAAAGGCCGCGGAGTCGGCCACGGTGCAGGCCGGGCCGGGGGCCTCCGGGTCCCCGGCCACCGGGCCCGCGGGTCGCCGGGGCGGCAGGAAACGCTCGATGAGCGTGCAGAACCTGGCCGGCTGGCTGTTCTCCACGCCCTTCCTGGTCCTGTTCCTCGTCTTCATGGCGTTCCCGATCCTGGCGACGCTGGCGATGAGCTTCACGGACTTCGGGCTGCGCAACGTCACGCACCCGCTGGACGCGGAGTTCATCGGCTTCGACAACTACGTCAAGCTGTTCGGCGACGACAAGTTCCTCAAGTCGCTGTTCAACACGGCGTACTTCGTGGTGATCGGGGTCCCCCTGACGATCTTCCTGGGGCTGATCGTCGCCGTACTGCTGAACAACGGCATCGACCGGGCCCGGACCTTCTTCCGCGTCGGCTTCTACGCCCCGGTGGTCACCACCATCGTCGCGGTCGCCGTGGTCTGGCGGTTCGTGCTCGACCCGACCGACGGACTCGTCGCGGGCCTCTTCTCCGAGGTGGGTCTCACCGCGCCCGATTTCCTGGGCTCCGAGACGCTCGCCATGCCTTCCATGATCGCGATGGCGGTCTGGCGCAACCTCGGTACGGTCATGGTGCTCTTCATCGCCGGTCTCCAGGCCATCCCCACCGAGGTGCGGGAGGCCGCGCGGCTGGACGGGGCCGGTGTGTGGCAGGAGTTCAAGGGCATCACCGTGCCCCTGCTGCGGCCCACACTGCTCTACGCCACGGTGATCACCACCATCGGCTACCTCAACGTCTTCGAGGAACCGTTCGTGATGACCCAGGGCGGCCCCTCGGACTCCACTCTCACCGTCTCGCTGAACATGTACCGCGAGGGCTTCAACTTCTTCCACATGGGCTATGCGAGCGCCATGGCGTATGTCCTCTTCGTAGTGATCATGGGCATCACGGTGCTGCAGCTCCGACTGCTGAAGGACAACACGAAATGAGCGCCACCAGTGCACCGGGCGCCGTTCCGACGGCGCCGGAGAAGAAGTCCGGGGGTCCGCTGCCGTCGAGGTCCGGGGGCTCGCGGCGGTCGGCCGGCAAGGACCGGTCCGGAGGCCCCGGGCGCGTCCTCGTCTACGTCCTGCTCTCCGTCGGCCTGCTGGTCATGTCGGCGCCGTTCCTCTGGATGGCGGTCTCCGCCTTCAAGACACAACAGGACCTGACGGCCAGCCCGCCGGTATGGCTCCCGACCGAGTGGACCCTGGACAACTTCCGGAACCTGCTCGACAAGCTCGATCTGCCGCTGTACTTCATGAACTCGGTGATCGTGGCGGTGCTGGTCACCGTCTCGAACCTGGTGTTCTGCTCGATGCTCGGGTACGCCCTGGCCAAGCTGAACTTCGCCGGACGCAACAAGATCTTCGGGCTGGTCCTCGGCGCGCTGATGGTGCCCGGCAACCTGATGCTGCTGCCGCTGTTCGTGCTGATGAGCAAGCTCCAGCTGATCGACTCGTACGCCGGTCTGGTGCTGCCGTTCGCCGCCGGGGCGTTCGGGGTCTTCCTGATGCGGCAGTTCATGCAGTCGATCCCGGACGAGTTGCTGGAAGCGGCGCGGATGGACGGCGCCGGAGAGTGGTACATCTTCTGGCGGATCGTCATGCCGCTGGTGAAGCCCGCCCTGGCGACGCTCTCGATCTTCACGTTCCTGGGCTCCTGGAACAACTTCGTCTGGCCGCTCATCGCGACCAACGACCCCGACAAGTACACCCTCCCGGTCGCGCTGGCCACCTTCGCCACCGATCCCAACAAGGCGGGCGGCTCCAACGGCGTGCTGATGGCCGGCTCGTTCCTGATCGTGCTGCCGGTCCTGGTCGTCTTCATCGCGCTCCAGCGGCACTTCACCCAGGGCATCGCCACGGCGGGCATGAAGTAACGGCCCGCACCACGGCCCGCCTCTCCGAGGATCGCTTCGCGGACCGTTGCGAGGACCGCCTCGGGGAGGTCGCCCCGGGCGGGCCTTCCCGGGCGGCCGGTCCCATGAACCCGGTTCATGGGACCGGCCCACGGAACCGGCGCACGCGAACCGGCTCGACGGACCGGGCCGCAGCACCGGCCCGCCCGAGACCACCGCCCCACCGAAACGTACGAGGCCGCGCACCCCACACCCCGCGTCGGCCACACCCCTTTCACGCACCAGAAGGACATTCCGCGATGACTCACACCCAGGTCCCGTTCCCCGAAGGCTTCCTGTGGGGCGCCTCCACCGCCGCCCACCAGATCGAGGGCAACAACACCAACTGCGACTGGTGGGTCAAGGAACACACCGCGGGCACCCACATCCAGGAGCCCAGCCTGGACGCCTGTGACAGCTACCACCGCTGGCGCGAGGACATGGACGTGCTGGCCGCCCTGGGCTTCACCGACTACCGGTTCTCCATCGAGTGGGCGCGCATCGAGCCCGCCGAGGGCCGCTTCTCCCGCGCCGAGCTCGCCCACTACCGCCGCATGGTCGAGGGCGCCGTCGAACGCGGCCTGCGCCCCATGATCACACTGCACCACTTCACGGTGCCGCAGTGGTTCGAGGCGCGCGGCGGCTGGACCGCCGAGGGCGCGGTCGAACTCTTCGCCCGTTACGTCGCGGCCTGCGCACCGGTGATCGCCGAGGGTGTCACGCACGTCTGCACCATCAACGAACCGAACATGATCGCCGTCATGGCGGGCCAGGCCAAGCGCGGCGACAACAGCTTCCCGCCCGCAGGCCTGCCGACCCCCGACGACGAGACCACCGAGGCCGTCATCGCCGCCCACCACTCGGCCGTCAAGGAGGTCCGGGCGATCAACTCCGACATCCAGGTCGGCTGGACCATCGCCAACCAGGTCTACCAGGCCCTGCCCGGCGCCGAGGAGGTCACCGCGGCCTACCGGCACCCCCGCGAGGACGTCTTCATCGAGGCCGCCCGCGGCGACGACTGGATCGGCGTGCAGTCCTACACCCGGACCAAGATCGGCCCCGAGGGCCCGATCCCGACGCCGGACGACGCCGAGCGCACCCTCACCCAGTGGGAGTACTACCCGTCCGCCGTCGGCCACGCGCTGCGCCACACCGCCGAGGTCATCGGCAAGGACATGCCGCTGATCGTCACCGAGAACGGCATCGCGACCGACGACGACAGCCGCCGGATCGACTACTACGCCGGCGCGCTGAACGAGGTCGCCCGTGGCCTGGAGGACGGCCTGAACATCCAGGGCTACCTGGCGTGGAGCGCGCTCGACAACTACGAGTGGGGCTCCTACAAGCCGACCTTCGGCCTGATCGGCTGGGACCCGGAGACCTTCGAGCGGCTGCCCAAGCCGTCCGCCCGCTGGCTGGGCGAGATGGGCCGCACGCGCACCCTGCCGCGCATCGCCGACTGACCACGGGTCCCGCCGACCCGTCTCGGCCCCGGCCGTCCTCGGCCCACCGACCGACCTCGGCCCACCGGCCGTTGTCGGCCCGAGACCGGGAGCGATCCGACGACGCTCCCGCCCGTACGGGAACCCGGAGGCACCTGACGACCGCCCGGTTCCCGTACGACCCCCGCCCGTGCGGGCGACGCGCGTGTCCAGCCCCGCCGACGCGCGTCGCCCGCGCGGGTGCCGTACGCACCACGGCGCCCCGCGCCCTCAGCACGACCGACGAACGAAATCCGTCCACCGTCCACAGTCGGTGGCTCTTCTTCGAAGGATTCCGATGGACCGTCGCACGTTTCTCACCGCCGCGGGAACAGGGGCAGCCGCCCTGTCGCTCGGCGCGATGTCCGTACCTTCCGCGAGCGCCGTACCCGCCGCGAACACCGTCGGCGCCACCAGCGCCACCGGCGCCGCCCGGCTCTCGCACGGCCCGAACGCGGCGCTGCTGCGGCGCTGGTTCCGCGACACGTACCGCTCCATGGAAGCGATGACGACCGACTTCGGTCTCGCCGCCGACAAGATCGACGTCAGCGGCCCCGGCGCAGCCGTCCAGTCGCGCCAGACCTCCCCGACCAACATCGGCTGCGGCCTCTGGTCGACCGTCGCCGCGGCCGGACTCGGCGTCATCGACGGCTCCACGATGGAACGCCGCCTGGAGCGCGCCGTCCGGGCCGTCGAGAAGCTGGAGCGCCACCACGGCTTCTGGCTCAACTGGTACGACGCGCACGACGGTTCGGTCATCACCGAGTGGCCCGGCACCGACAACCCGGTGCGCCCGTTCCTGTCGTCCGTCGACAACGCCTGGCTGGTCACCGGTCTGCGGATCGCCGCCGACGCCGCGCCCGCCCTGCGCCCCCGCATCGGCCGCATCCTGGCCACCGCGGACTGGTCGTACTACTACACCCCGTACGACCCGGCCGACCCCGTCGCCGGCCCCGGGCAGCTGCGCGGCGGCTTCTGGACCGACACCGGGGAACCCACCGGCCACCACTACGGCGCGCTCAACACCGAGCCGCGCATGGCCAGTTACCTCGGCATCGCGGACGGCTCACTGCCCGCCGACCACTACTGGCACCTGCTGCGCACCATGCTCCCCGAGCACGAGCAGGAACAGCACCCGCAGGGCGCCTACGTCGCCATGGACGGCGTCCGCGTCTGGCAGGGGCACTACACCCACCGGGGCCGCAAGATCGTCCCCAGCTGGGGCGGTTCCATGTTCGAGGCGCTGATGGTGCCACTGTTCGTGCCGGAGGCGGAGTGGTCGCCGCGTTCCTGGGGCCTCACGCACCAGCGTTACGTACGGGGCCAGATCGAACACGGCATGGAGGAGGCCCGGTACGGGTACTGGGGCTTCTCCCCCGCCGACATCCCCGAGGGCGGGTACCAGGAGTACGGCGTCGACGCGCTCGGCATGCAGGTCGACGGGTACGCCTCCAACACCGACCGCACGTACACGACGGACGGCGCCCCGCTGCCGCCCCCGTCGGCGTTCACGAACGGTGTGGTCACCCCGCACGCCTCGTTCCTCGCCCTGCCCTACGCGCCGGACGAGGCGATCGCCAACCTGCGCGCGCTCGACCGTGACTTCGGCGCCTACCACGCCGGATACGGGTTCCGGGACTCCGTCAACGTGAGCACCGGGCGGGTCAGCGACTACATGCTCGCCCTCGACCAGGGGATGATCGCCGCCGCCCTGGCCCAGGCACTGCGGCCGGGTCTGCTGCAGAGGCCGTTCCGTACGGGTGGCTTCCGGTCACGGGTGCGTCCGCTGCTCGTCAAGGAGCGCTTCTCCATCTGACCGCACGCGGGGCGGCGCCGCCCGTGACCACACGGTCGCGGGGGCGCCGTCCGCGTGGTCGCGGCGGCGCCATTCGTCCGGTCGCGGGCCGCCAGCCGTGGACATAGCCTCACAAAGGTGACATCACTCGCGAGCCGTATCCGAATACCCTCCCGGTCCGGACGGTCCTCCCGGTCCGGAGTGTCCGGTCCGGGCGGAGCCCCGCTCACCGTGCTGTCGGCGGTGTGCTTCCCGGCCCTCCTCCGGACGGCTCACCCCGCCGTCCCCACCGCCCCGGGGCCCGGGACCGGCGACTACGGCGGGGCGGGTGCCGTGGACCTGATCGTGCCGCTGGCCGTCCTCGCCGGCACCGCGGCGACCGCCGCCTGCGCGCGCGTCCGGCGTCGCCGGCGCACCGCCACCCGCACCACCCCCGGGGCGACGACCCGCCGACGGCCGTACGAGGGGGCGTAGGGCGTGTTGCGGAAGTCCTGTCCGGCCCGCGACGCCCGGCGCGGCGCCTCGCCACGTCGTCGGGACCGTCCACGCAAGCCCCGTACGAGGACGATCCTCCGCCTCGCGACGCACCGCACCGGACACCGCGGGCCCCGCCCTTCGGGCGGACGACGCCACTTTCGCAACACGCCCCGGCCCCCTCCCGCCGGGTTCAGTACATGCTGAGCAGTTGTTCCAGCGTGGGCTCGGCGGCCGGTGCCCCGTCGGGCAGTGCCAGCTCGAACCAGACGGTCTTGCCACGCGGCGTCCGCCTGGATCCCCAGCCCGTGCTCAGCATCCCGACCAGCTGCAACCCGCGCCCGCCCTCGTCGGTGTCGCGGGCCCGCCGCCGTCGCGGCTGGACCAGGCCCGCGTCCCACACCTCGCACACGAGCGTGCGGTCGAGCAGCAGGCGGATCCGGATCTCGCCCTCGCCGTACCGCAGTGCGTTGGTGACCAGTTCGCTGACCAGCAGTTCGGTGGTGTCCACCAGTTCGCCGAGGTCCCAGGCGAGCAGCTGTTCCCGGGCCAGTTCGCGGGCGCGACCGACGGAGCGGGGCTCGCGGGGCAGCCGCCAGTCGCCGACGGCGTCGACCGGAAGTCCCCGGATGCGCGCCATGAGCAGGGCGATGTCGTCCTCGCCGTGCCGGGTGTCGAGCGTGGCCAGGACGTGGTCGCAGACGTCCTCCAGCGGCCGCCGCGGCGCGACGAGCGCCTCGCGCAGGGCCTTGAGCCCCTCGTCGAGCGGATGGTCGCGGGACTCGACGAGACCGTCCGTGTAGAGGGCGAGCAGAGCGCCCTCCTTCAGTTCGACCTCCACCTCCTCGAAGGGTTCACCGCCGACGCCGAGCGGCATCCCGGGCGGGACGTCGAGCATGACGGCCCGTTGGCCCGGTTCGACCACCGCCGGGGGGAGGTGACCGGCGTTGGCGAAGGTGCACCGCCGGGTGACCGGGTCGTAGACCGCGTACACGCACGTGGCCAGGTACACCTCGGAGAGGTCCGCCTCACGGGACTTGTGGGCGGCCCGAGAGGGCCACTGGGCTCCGCCGCCGGAATCCCCGGGGAAGGCACCGGTGGCGCGGCCGGGGGTGCCGAGCCCCCGCGCGACCTCGTCGAGCGCGGCGAGCACCTCGGCCGGCTCCAGGTCGAGCAGGGCCAGGGTCCGTACGGCGGTGCGCAGTTCGCCCATGGCCACGGCGGCGCGCAGGCCACGCCCCATGACGTCGCCGACGACTAGGGCGGTGCGATGGCCGGGGAGTTCGATCACGTCGAACCAGTCGCCGCCCACCTCGGTGGCGGTGTTGCCGGGAAGGTACCGGCAGGCGATATCGAGACCGGCGGCCTCGGGGTCACCCGGCGGCAGCAGGCTGCGCTGGAGGATCAACGCCCGCTCGTGCTCGCGCCGGTAGAGACGGGCGTTGTCGATACAGACAGCGGCACGGGCGGCGAGTTCGATGGCCAGGCCGCGGTCCCGTTCACCGAAGGGCTCGCTGCCCTTGGTGCGGGAGAACTGGACGAGTCCGACCACCGTGTCGTGGGCCACCATCGGCACGGCCAGGGTCGACTGGACGAAGCCGCGGTCGTCGCCGGGGACGTCCTCCACGTGCCCGGTGCGCAGCGCGACGGCACAGGGCGAGTGGTACGGGAACCGGTGCACGGCTCCGAGCGCGGGCGGGCCGTCTCCGGGGGCGGGTGCGGTCCGGTCCGCCGACGTGGCGGGCAGGGCGTCCGACACGGCACTGGCGAAGGCGACCCGGCGCAGCTCGGCGGAGCCGCCGACGGACTCCTGGCGGAGCGAGTCCCAACTCCCGGGCGGCGCGTCGTCACCGGTGAGCAGCCCCTGGTAGAGGTCGACGGAGGCGAGGTCGCAGAAGCCGGGCACGGCGACGTCGAGGAGTTCGCGGGCGGTGGTCTCCAGGTCGAGGGAGTTGCCGATGCGGGCGCTGGCCTCGTTGAGCAGGGCGAGGTTGCGGCGGGCACTGGCCGCCTCCCGGGCGGCGATGTGACGACCCGTCACATCCGTGGCCAGCCCGGCGATGCCGACGGGCCGGCCCGAACCGCTGTGGACGCGGTAGAGGTTCATGGACCAGTACCGGCGCTCCGGGTCGCCGGGGGCGTGGCCGACGAGCTGGAGGTCGGTGACGGACGTACCGGTCTCCAGCACCCGCTTCAGGGTGGCGGTGAGACGGTCCGCCTCGGTGCGGGAGAGGTAGTCGTCGACGGTGCGCCCCCGGTGGTCCTCGGCCCTGCCGCCGAAGACGGTGGCGAAACGCTCGTTGGCGCGCACCACCGCCAGGTCCGTACCGAACAGCACGAAGCCGAAAGGAGATTGGCCGAATATGGCCTGTGACGCGGCGAGGTCCGTCTCGATGCGACGCAGGGCGCGGACGTCCACGACGATGCAGAGCGCGGCCCGTTCCCCGGTCTTGGTCTCACTCGGCATCACGTAGAGCTCGGCGAGCCCGCGGACGCCCCGCTCCCCCGGTATCCGGAACGGGACGAGGCCCGTCCACTCCCTGCCGTCGAGGATCTCGCCGACCCGGCGGTGACCGTCCCGCCGCAGCTCGGCGGGCATGAACGCCTCGACCGGGTCCATGCCCACGGCGACGTCCGCGGCGATGCCGAACAAGCCCGCGGCCCGTCGGCTCCACTGCTCGATCAGGCCATCGGCGCCGATCGAGAAGGAGGCGACTCTGATGTAGTCATAGATCGAGCCGGGCGGACTGTTCTGCCACACGATGCCGCCCGCCGTCCCAGGTATTTCGCTCACGCGACCGTCCCCTCCAGCTCACACACCGGACCGGCCCTGACCGCAGTATTCAGCACTCCGGCCCCGACCGACACGGCGTTCACGATCACAGCACGGTCTCAGTCCGTTTCGGACAGGTTCTGCTCGACCAGGTGATCGCCGTGCGCGTCGTCCCACCCCACTCCTAACCAGGCAGCGCCAGCTCGAACCACACGGTCTTGCCGGTCTTTCCACGCCTGGTCCCCCAGCGACGAGCGGAGCACGCCACCAGTTGCAGCCCCCTGCCGCCCTCGTCGTCGGGCCCCGCGGCGCGTTCGGTGGGCGGATCCGGAAGCGGATCGGAGACCTCCACGAGCAGGCCGGGGTGGGCGGAGGCCGCGTCACCGTTGGGATGGGGGCGCTGCAACCGTACCCCGATGGGGCCCGATGTGTACTGCAAGGAGTTCGTGACCAACTCGCTGACCAGCAAAACCGTCACATCCCCGACAGCCGCGTCGAGACCCCAGCCGCGCAACGCCTCATGGACGGCGTGCCGCGCGGTGCGCACCACGCCGGGCACAGCGGGAAAGGTCCACTCGGCGCAGTCGCCTTCGGTGTCGATCACGCCGATCACTTCCCAAGACCAGCAACGGGTACGCCCTGCTTACACGTGATAATCAGCTCATACCCGATATTCGTGACGAACTATCGCCGGGATCGACACGTGGGGCGTACGGGTGTATGACCCCGCACGCGAACAGATGTACGCAGAGAGAGGGGCGCACAGGGAGAGCATTGCGCGCCGGAACGGTGGGAACCGGCACCGACCGCTGCCCGACTCCGCGTCAGCGGCGCACGCCGTACCCACCGGCTCGCACCGCTCCCGGCGCCGGTCCGCTCCCGGCGCCGTACCGGTGCCCAGGGGGCCGGGGTCCGGGCCCCGGCGCGGGGCGCGGCGCGATCTCAGATGTCGGCGGGGGCGCCACCCGGCACATCGACGGGGGCGCCGTCCGGCAGGCATCGCACCGCTGCCGCGACGGCGGGCAGATCCTGATCCAGCCAGTCGACCGAGTAGATCTCGTCGGGCCCGAGCCAGCACAGTTCGTCGTGGTCCTCGAGCGGCTCGGGCACACCGGACACCAGCCGCACCGTCCACACCCTGAGCACATACCCCGGCTTCAGCGGCCACTCACCGGGAACGCGCTCCAGCGGGCACGCTTCCACGCCGAGCTCCTCCCGGAGTTCCCGTACGAGCGCCTGCTCACCGGTCTCCCCCGGCTCCAGCTTCCCGCCCGGCAGCTCCCAGCGGCCGGCCAGCTCGGGCGGGGCGCTACGGCGCGCGGCCAGCAGGCGGCCCCGGTCGAAGACGGCTCCGGCCGCCACCACACGATTGTTCATGAGCCGGAGCGTAACGCCGAGGCCCCGGACAAGGGGCGGGGAAGTGCGCTCACGGACGCCCCCGCACCACACCCCGGCCTCGCACCGCGCACGGTCCCGTGCCGCACCCGGCGCTCGACCGCCCTCGGCCGGCACGGCACCACGGTCGGCCCGAGTCACGGCAGGTACATCACCACGGCCGGTCGGCCTCCCGGGCGGGTACATCGCCACGGCCCGACGGCGCCCCGGCCCCGTCGCGTCAGAGACCGGTGCCTTCCCGGGCCCGGCACGTCACGGCCGCGTGCGCCGGTCGGCGCGCTCCACCCAATAGAGCTGCTTGTGGCCGTGGATCTCCAGCTTGTCGGCCATCTCCTGGGCCTCGCCGCGGGTGGCGTATCTGCCGACGCGATAGCGATTGCCGTTGTCGTCCTGCCGTATCACCAGCCAAGGGAGCTCGGCACCGCTGTCGGTCATCGCGCCCCTTCCAAGCATCGCGCCCCTCCCCCGAACGGCTCGCACGTCTTCAACGGCTCGTTTAAGAATCCCCAGGAAACCGCAGTACGCATATGCCGGACCCTACGCCAGACCTTTACTGAACGGATACGTAATTACACAAAGAGATACCGATCCGGCCACGCAAGAGGGGCGCATCCCCTCGGATGCGCCCCCACGACGACATCGGCCGACCCTGCGGCTCCTCGGCCGGCCGCCCCCCACAGGGTTTCCAGGGCATGACGGGCAAGGCCGGCGGGGGCCGCTCGCCGGTCAAGGAACCCGGTCCTGCGGCGGCCCGGCGAGCAGCAGCCTCCGCGCGCCGCTCACCTGACCGGGAGGTGGTAGGCGATCCGGAAGCGGTCGGCGGGCACCACCACGTCCGCCGTCTCGACCGGGCGTCCCGACGCGTAGAACGTACGCTCGATCACCATCACGACATGGCCCGGAACACCGCCGAGCGCCAGGAGCTCCTCCGCCAGCCCCGGGCGCGCACCGACCTGTTCGACCACGTTGTCCACGACGACGTCGATCGCGGCCATCCGCTCGACCACCCCGCAGCCGCCCAACGGCCCCTCCTCCGGCAGCATCACGGGCGTACGCCCCGTCAGCGCGAGCGGCTCCCAGGACGTGGAGAGCATCATCGGCTCCCCCGCCTCGCGGAAGGTGTAACTCGTGCGCATCACACGGTCGCCGGGCTCGATGTCCAGCCGCTCGGCGACGGGACCGGTCGCCTCTTCCTGCTCACTGCGGGACTCCCACGTACCTCGCGCGCCGTCCGCCGTCTGTTCCTGACGGAACGAACTGGCCCCCGAAACGGGCCGGTACCCCGAGCGGGCGATCCGGCGCGGAACCGGCCGCTCTCGCACATACGTACCGGAACCGGAGCGACCCTCGACCAGCCCCTCGGCCATCAGCACCTTGCGCGCCTCCAGCGCGACGGTGTCCGACACCCCGTACTCCTCGCGGATGCGGGCCTGGGACGGCAGGCGCGTACGCGGCGGCAGCGAACCATTGACGATCTTCTCCCGCAGATCGCTCGCAACACGCAAATAGGCGGGCTGCTCACCGAAAGTCACAGGCCTCTCCCAACAGGTTGACGGTCTGCAACAGACTGACAACGGTCGGTTGCCCATCGCAAGCAGAGGCCAGAGATTCACTCGAAGTGATGATCCATCGGAGTGGCGCGCATGACACGCTCCGCGTGCAGGGATAAACCGTACATGCGTCCGTACGTCATGCATCCGCGCAAGGGGCGAGGAGCGGCCACGACAGTGGCCGTCCCTCGCCCCTCCCCGACCCTGCTCACGCCTCCGTGGCCCGACGGCCGACGGGGCGATCCGGCGAGCCATCCGCCGATCGGGGCATCGATCGTGTCATCGAGCGAATCGTCGAACGATCCGTCGGGCGGACCACCCGGGAAGCCGCACGGTCCGCCCGACGGGACGTCATCAGAACTGCAGGCCCCAGGAGTTGATCCGTCCGGTGTCGCCCGCCGCGTTGTCGGTGACGCGCAGCTTCCAGGTGCCGTTGGCCACCTCGGACGAGGCGTTCACCGAGTAGGTGGTGACCACGTCGTCGCTGCTGCCGCCCGTTCCGCTCGCCTTCAGGTTGTAGACCGAACCATCGGGCGCGACCAGGTCGATCTTCAGGTCGCCGATCCAGGTGTGCGTGATGTTGACGGGCACAGCCAGCGTGGCCGGAGCGTTCCCGCTGACACCGGAGACCGTGATGGGCGACTCGACGGTGGAGTTGTCACGGATGGTGTACGCCGTCGCGTTCTCGAACTTCGGTCCCGGCGGGGTCGTGGTGCCGCTGCCGACGCTCAGCAGTCGGTTCGGGGAGCCCGTGCCCGGACTCGTCACCACTCCGGTGCTCGCCGCGGCGACCAGTCCGGCGGAGACCTGTGCGGGGCTCTCGGCCGGGTGGTCGGCCAGGTAGAGGGCGGCCGCACCGGCGACGTGCGGGGTCGCCATCGAAGTGCCGGAGATCGTGTTGGTGGCACTGTCACTGGTGTTCCACGCCGAGGTGATCGACGATCCCGGGGCGAAGATGTCCAGCACACTGCCGTAGTTGGAGAAGCTGGAGCGGGCATCCGTGCTGGTCGTGGAGCCGACCGTGATGGCCTCGGTGACCCGCGCGGGAGACCGGGTGGAGGCGTCGGTCGACTCGTTGCCCGCGGCCACCGCATAGGTCACGCCGGACGCGATGGACTTGCGCACGGCGGCATCGAGCACGGAGTCCGCCCCGCCGCCGAGGCTCATGTTGGCGACGGCCGGCTTGACGGCGTTCGCCGTCACCCAGTCGATGCCCGCGACGACTTGATCCGTCGTGCCGGAGCCGCTGTTGTCGAGCACGCGGACGCCGACGACCTTCGCCTTCTTGGCCACGCCGTACGACGAGCCGGCGACGGTGGCGGCCACGTGCGTGCCGTGACCGTGACCGTCCTGCGCGGTGTTGTCGTTGTCGATGGCGTCGTAGCCGTACGAGGCCCGGCCGCCGAAGTCGTTGTGGGTGATCCGGACACCGGTGTCGATGATGTAGGCGGTGACACCCTCACCGGCCTTGTCCGGATAGGTGTAACTCTGGTTCAGCGGAAGGTTCTTCTGGTCGATCCGGTCCAGACCCCACGAGGGCGGCGAGGGCTGCGTGCCGGTGATCCTGAAGGTCCGGT
Organism: Streptomyces sp. NPDC001750; assembly: GCF_042892615.1. Taxonomy (NCBI): domain Bacteria; kingdom Bacillati; phylum Actinomycetota; class Actinomycetes; order Kitasatosporales; family Streptomycetaceae; genus Streptomyces; species Streptomyces sp. NPDC001750. Next base: position 77,230 of record NZ_JBIAUE010000001.1, read on the forward strand.
TCTGCACGACGGACTCGACGGCCGGGTCCGCGGCGAGCTTCTTCGCCCGGTCCTCCGAGAGCTCCACCGAGTAGCCGTTGAGGGCCGCGTGGTAGGTCCGCTTGATCTTCGCGCCGTACTCCCTGGCGAGGGCCTTGCCCTTCGCCGATCCCGCGTCGGCCGCCGACTCGTCGAGCGTGACGATGTAGCTGCCGCTGATGGCGCCCGGGGCGCCCGCGTTCTCGATCCGGCCTTCCGCCGCCGGACCGGCCGCGGTGGCGGGGAACGCCGCCGCGGTGGAGAGCGCGAGGGCCGCACCGGCTATGACGCTCACGGCGGCGGCTCTTCGCCGGGCGTGGGGGGTGTGACGCATCACTGACATCTGAGGGTTCCTCCTCGATCGCGGTGCACTGGTGTGGGGTCCAGGGGTCATGGAGGTGAACGTGGAGCGGGGCCGGGCGGACCCAGCCGGGCTGGCTGGAATAGCATGAGCATGACAAACAGACGCTTCGAGTTCCGCGCCACCCAAGTCCCGGCCGACAGCGAAAGATTGACCGATCCTTGAGATTCGCACAAGGGTGCGTTGACGCATGCCATACCTTCGCCATTCAGCCGCCATACACCTGACACGCTGACGGGCATGGCTTCCTATCTCTGCCCGCGGGACGGCACCCGCGCCGACACGACCTCCCTGACCTGGTGTTGCACCCTCTGCGGCGGCCCCTGGGACCTCGACTTCGAGCCTGCCGGGCCGCTGTCCCTCAACTCCCTGACCGGCCGCGTCAATTCACTCTGGCGTTACGAAGAGGTGCTGCCCCTCGCCTCTCCCACGACCAGCCTCGGCGAGGGCCGCACCCCGCTCGTCCCGCTCACCGGCACGGTCTCGGCCAAGCTCGACTACCTGATGCCGACGCTCTCCTTCAAGGACCGCGGCGCGGTGATGCTCGCCGAACTCGCCCGGCGTCTGGCACCCGAACGGGTCGTCGCGGACAGCAGCGGCAACGCGGGCACGGCCGTCGCCGCGTACTGCGCCCGCGCCTCGCTCCCCTGCACGGTGTACGTCCCCGAGGGCACGTCACCGAAGAAGACCGAGCAGATCCGGGCGCACGGCGCCCGCCTGGAGATCGTCCCCGGCGACCGCGAGGCCACCGCGCGGGCGGCCCGAGCCGCCGCCGACGCCCCCGGCACCTTCTATGCCTCGCACGTCTTCAACCCGTACTTCCTGCACGGCACGAAGACCTATGTGTACGAACTGTGGGAGGACCTCGGCGGCCGTCTGCCGGACGCCATCGCCGTACCGGTCGGCAACGGCACCCTTCTCCTCGGGGCCACCCTCGCCACCGCCGAACTCCACGCCCAGGGGCTGATCGACGAACGCCCCGCGCTGATCGCCGTCCAGGCCGAGGCCGCATCGCCGCTGGCCACCGCCTTCCATGCGGGCTCCGACGACCTCCTTGGCGCCCCGACCGGCACGCCCGCGCCGACTTCGCCGACCCTCGCGGAGGGCATCGCCATCCCCTGCCCGCCGCGCGCCCGCGCCGTCCTGGCGGCGGTGCGCGCATCGGGCGGCACCTTCCTCACGGTGACCGAGGACCAGATCCGCGCGACCCAACTGGACCTGGCCGCACGGGGTTTCTACGTGGAGACGACGGGCGTCGCCTGCTGGGCGGCGGTCGGCGGCCGGACGGACCTCGAAATCGTCGTACCGCTGTGCGGCGCGGGCCTCAAGACGGGCCTCGCCCCCTGACGCCGGAAGCCGAACACAGGGACACCGGGGCACGGGGACACCGGGGCACGGAGGACACGGAGGGCACGGGGGCAGAGGGGCACGGGGGCAGAGGGGCAAAGCACTCACCGGGACGAAACACCACCAGGACGAAGCTCTCACCGGGACGAAACGCCCGGCCCGGCGTTCACCCGTGCGCCGCGCGCCGTGCCCCTGCGCCCGGCGCGCGCTTCCCTACGTTCGTACGGTGAGCCTCTCTCGCATCTGTCTCCTCACGTCCCTGGCATCCCTGACGTCCCTGGTCGCGGGTGTCCTGATCGCACCGCCGCCGCCCGAGTCCTACGCGGCCGTGCCCCGCTCGCCCGCGCCCACCGACTGCGGACGCGACGCCGACCCCGCCTGGGCCCTGTCCTCCGCCCGTTTCGGCGAGGCCGGCAGCTACACCCCGTACGTCGGCAACGGCTACCTGGGCCACCGGGTGCCCGCCGCAGGCGCGGGATACGCGGCGACGGGCGAGAAGACCGGCTGGCCGCTGTTCACCCCGCGCTACGACGGCGCCTTCGTCTCCGGCCTGTACGGACGCGACAAGAACCTCGCCGCCGGCCGCGAGGTGATCGCCGCCCTGCCGAGCTGGACCACCCTCGACGTACGCGTCGGCGACGAGACCTACGGCTCCGACACGCCACCGACCCGGATCTCGCGCTACCGCCAGACGCTGTTCCTCCGCTGCGGTCTGGTGCGCACGTCGCTGCGCTGGACCACGGCCGACGGACGCGCGACGGACCTCACGTACGAAGTGCTCGCCGACCGGTCCGACGCGCACACCGGCGCCGTACGGCTGCGCATGACCCCGCGCTGGAACGGCACCGCGACCGTCACCGCCCGGCTGGACCCACGAGGCGCACGCCGCATCGACCTGGAGCCCGACGGCACGTTCCGCACCCGGGGGACCAGAACGGCGGGCGCGATCGCCCAGACCCTGCACACCTCCGGGCCGGGCACGACGCACGGATCCGGCACCCCACGGACGGACACCCCACAGACCGGCAGCCGCCAGGCCGGCACCTCGCCAACCGGCGCGCACCGAACGAGCACGCGCCAGGTGCGCGCCGGGCGCACGTACACCTTCGAGAAGTACGTCGGCGTCGACACCACGCTCACCTCGTCCGACCCGCGCACCACCGCCCGCGCGGCGTCGACGCGCGCGGCCCGGCGCGGCTGGACGGACGTGCTCGCCGCGAACGCCGCGGCCTGGCGCAGGGCATGGGCGGCCGACATCTCCGTACCGGACAGCCCCGAGCTGCGGAAATGGCTGCGATCCTCGCAGTACGGCCTGCTCACCGCCACCCGGGCCGGTTCCCGTGACAGCATCGCCCCGACCGGGCTGACCAGCGACGACTACGCCGGCCTGATCTTCTGGGACGCCGAGATCTGGATGTACCCCGGGCTGCTGGTCACCCGTCCCGAAGCGGCCCGTTCGATCGTGGAGTACCGCTACCGCACCCGCGCCGCCGCCCGCGCCAACGCCCGCAAGCTCGGGTACCGGGGCCTGTTCTACCCGTGGACGAGCGCGAGCCGGGGCGACCTGTGGAAGGAGTGCCACAGCTGGGACCCCCCGCACTGCCTCACCCAGATCCACCTCCAGGGCGATGTCTCGCTCGCCGTCTGGCAGTACTACCTGGCGACCGGCGACCGCGCCTGGCTGTCCGGGCACGGCTGGCCGCTGCTCCGGGGGATCGCCGAGTTCTGGACCTCCCGGGCCACCGCGAACGGCGACGGCAGCTATTCGCTCAAGGACGTCGCGGGTCCTGACGAGTACAGCAACGGCGTGACCGACGGGGTCTTCACCAACGCCGTCGCCGCCACCGCCCTGCGCAACGCCGCCCGCGCCGCGCGCCTGCTCGGACACCCCGCACCGGCCGAGTGGACACGGGTCGCGGACGGACTGCGCATCCCGTACGACCCGGCGCGCAAGCTGTTCCTCCAGTACGCAGGCTACAACGGCTCGACGATCAAGCAGGCCGACACGGTGCTGCTGCTCTATCCGCTGGAATGGCCGATGGAGCCGGGCGCCGCCGCTGCCACGCTCGACTACTACGCCACCCGCACCGACCCGGACGGTCCGGCCATGACCGACTCGGTCCACGCGATCGACGCGGCCACGATCGGGGAGGCCGGCTGCGCGACGTACACCTACCTCCAGCGGTCCGTGCGCCCGTTCATGCGCGGCCCGTACGCCCTGTTCAGCGAGGCACGGGGGGCGAAGGCGGGCGCCCAGGACCCGCTGGCCGGGGCCCCCGCCGAGGACTTCCTCACCGGGAAGGGCGGCTTCCTCCAGGTCTTCACCCACGGACTGACGGGACTTCGGCTGCGCGAGGACGGGGTACGGCTCGACCCCCTGCTGCCCCCTCAGCTCGGCCGCGGCGTCACGCTGACGGGCCTGCGCTACCGGGGCCGCGTCTTCGACGTCGCGATCGGCCCCCTGACGACCACGGTCCGGCTGACCTCCGGCGCCCCGTTCACCCTCCACACCCCCACCGGCCCCCGCCTCCTCACCAGCACCCTCGCCCTCCCCACCCGCCGCCCCGACCTCGCCGCCACCACGGACGCGGCCCGCTGCCGTCCGGTGACCGCGACCTCCGAGTCCCCCGGCCTGTACGCGGTGGCCGCCGTCGACGGCAGCCCGGCCACCTCCTGGTCCCCGGACGTCGCGACGGGCTCACTGACGGTCGACCTGGGACGCGCCGCCCCGGTGACCTCCGTCCACCCGGAATGGACGGACGCTCGCTCCGTCCCGTACCGCCTGGAGACCTCGATGACCGGCACCCGCTGGCACCCGTACCACCCGGGCGCGACGGCCCGCCTGGTGCGCCTGACGGTCACCGCCCCGGACCCGGGAAAACCTCCGGGTGTACGGGAACTGACTGTCGAACAGCCGTGAGGGACGACGCTTGCGCGGATCCCTCCAACGGCCGTCGCGTACGTCTGGCGCACGGGGCAGGCCCGGCGCACCCGAGCACCTGAGTGCTGAGCACCTGAACCGAATGCTCGCGAACCACTGGGCCCCCGCCCCTGCCGTCCTGCCGGTTCACCAGGCCAGTGGCATGGCGTCATCTCACCCGCCACGCACTGAACCGGCGGATCCTCGCCGGCTGGAATTACATGACGCCGGAGCCGACCGGTCGGCCGATGAGACTGCGCGGATGGGACCGCCACCGCCCCTGCCCTGCCCCTGCCCCTGCTGCGGACACGCCCCTGACACGGCACGGGCCGCCGGACCCGCTTCATCCCGCGGCGTGGCGACCTTGTCCCGGACAGGTCACACGTGGAGCCGGAACCTCCTCCACAAGCCCGCGCGCACGACTGTCCGGGCCAGGCCGTGCCGAGTTGTCAGTGGTGGATGCTTGCATGGCGTCATGAGCCCTGTGCACGAGACCGCCACCCGTCTCCCCGACCCGGACGAACTCTGCGCTCACCTTCGCGCGTTGGCCATTCTGGACGCCACGATCGGCGACGATCCGCGGTTCTGCCGCCACACCTTCGACACCGCCTGGGGCCCTGGTGAAGAGGCAGCCCTGATGAAGAACGGCTCGGGAGACGACTTCTCCGTCCTCTTCACCCCGGCCGGCGTGCTCATACGCGGCTTCGACCACGAGTCGGAGATGAGCCCGTACGGAACGGACGACGAGCAGGTCTGGCCCGGCGTCATCGACGAAGTACCCGCCGCACTGAGTCCGCTCCTGAACGAACCCGCCTTCTGCGACGAGGGCATCGACGCCCCTCGCGTCACCGCCTGTCTATGGCGGGAAACCGGCGACACGGCCTGGCGCACCGGCTCGGCCATCACCTTCCCGCCGGGCAGCGAAGACCCGGACGGCTCCGGTTTCCTCTTTCGCCTCCTCACCGACCGCTCCCCCGAGACCGTCCGGGCCCACTTCGAGGACTACTACGAACGCCCCATTCCCCTCGACGCCGTCCGCCACGTCCTCGCCGGACACCCCCTCACTCCTGCGATCACCGCGGCCCTCAATCCGGCCGCTCTCTCGGACGCCGCCCTGCTCCGCAGGATCACCGCGCATCCCGAGGTCGCCTCCTATCTGGCCTGCGACGGCGAGTTCGACCTCGCCCGCACCGACCCGATCGAGCCGATCGCCCTGCCCAACAGCCTGCCGGTGGAGCCCGTCGCCGGCTGTAACGCGGGCGGCACCCACTATCTCTGCGGCCCAGCCGTCCCCGACGGCCCCCGCCCCGTCCTCTACACCGACTCCGAGGGCCAGGCATCCTTGATCGCCGAGTCCCTGGCCGAGGCCCTCACCCTCGCCATCGTCCTCCCGTCCTGGCACGACGCCCTGGCCGGCTTCCGCCCTCCTGCTCTCAACTCCGACTACCTCGACGACCACCCGGACCACCCCACCGTCCGCGACCGGCTGCTCGCCGCCCTTCGGCTCCCCCCGGCCACCGAGCGGGAAGTCCTGGCCCGCCTCCTCGCCACTGCCGCCCGTACCGTTCCCGACGGCTTCCTCCCGTACGTCTCCGACGAGGAGGACTCCTCCTTCCGACCGATGCTCGACCCACTTGCCGACTAGGGTCTCGGAGACCTTACGACCTGGGGACCGATAGGGAGCGGGCTCGCGTCGTCATGGAGAGGGCCGACACACCGGGGCGGTTCCGCGTGCGCGTCCCGTCAGCCGCCAACGCCGCTCGGCGCCACCTTCCAGCCCATGCCCAGGTGACCATGCGTCAGGAAATCCAGCACCCGCAGAGCACGCAAACCGGCAAGGGGCCGACTCCCGAAAGAGTCGACCCCTATCCGACCTGCATGTCTGCCAGGCCGGCCGATGTGGTGTCACTTCATCCGCTCACACGTTGAAGCGGAACTCCACCACGTCGCCGTCCTGCATCACGTAGTCCTTGCCCTCCATGCGGGCCTTGCCCTTGGCGCGCGCCTCGGCGACCGAGCCGGTTTCGACCAGGTCCTCGAAGGAGATGATCTCCGCCTTGATGAAGCCCTTCTGGAAGTCGGTGTGGATCACACCGGCCGCCTCGGGGGCGGTGGCGCCCTTCTTGATCGTCCAGGCCCTGGCCTCCTTGGGGCCCGCCGTCAGGTAGGTCTGGAGACCCAGGGTGTCGAAGCCGACGCGGCCGAGGGTGGCGAGGCCGGGCTCGTCCTGGCCCATGGACTGGAGGAGTTCCAGGGCCTCGTCGTCCTCGAGCTCGATCAGCTCGGACTCGATCTTGGCGTTGAGGAAGATCGCCTCGGCGGGGGCGACCAGGGCGCGCTGCTCGTTCTTGAAGTCCTCGTCGACCAGCTCCTCCTCGTCGACGTTGAAGACGTAGAGGAAGGGCTTGGTCGTGAGCAGGTGCAGCTCGTGGAGGAGCCTGCCCTTCTCGGTGCCCGCCGTGATGCCCTCGGCGAACAGGGTCTGGCCGGACTCCAGGATCTTCTGGGCCTCCTCGACCGCGGCGAGGACCGCGACCTTGTCCTTCTGGAGGCGGGACTCCTTCGTGAGGCGCGGCACGGCCTTCTCGATGGACTGGAGGTCGGCGAGGATCAGTTCGGTGTTGATCGTCTCGATGTCGTCCTTCGGCGAGACCTTGCCGTCGACGTGGACGACGTTCTCGTCCTTGAAGGCGCGGATGACCTGGCAGATCGCGTCCGACTCACGGATGTTCGCGAGGAACTTGTTGCCCAGGCCCTCGCCCTCCGAGGCACCGCGGACGATGCCGGCGATGTCGACGAAGTCGACCGTCGCGGGCAGCAGCCGCTGGGAGCCGAAGATCTCCGCCAGCTTGTTCAGACGCGCGTCGGGGACGCCGACGACACCGACATTGGGCTCGATCGTGGCGAACGGGTAGTTGGCCGCCAGCACGTCGTTCTTGGTCAGGGCGTTGAACAGGGTCGACTTGCCGACATTCGGCAGACCGACGATTCCGATCGTGAGCGACACGTTGGCGACTTCCTGAAGGATGGGAGGGCGGGGTGGCCTCGGCCCGGGTGGGCCGATTCTCCAGTTTACGGGCGGGGGCGAGCGGCCGGTCCGGCAACCGGGCTCGGGCAGGCAGGGCCGAGGCTCCTGCGGGCACAGCCCGGTCTCCGGGGCCCGTCGGTCACGGGTCGGCGTCTCGGCGGGCACGGACGGCCGGGCGGCCCAGGGGTCCCGCGGGCACGGAAGGCCGGGCTCCGACAGGCACGGCCCAAAGGTCCCGGCGGGCACGTGCGGCCGGGCGGCCCGGCGCCCCCAGCACCGGGCGGTCCGAGCTCCGGTGGGCACGGCCCAGGTGTCCCGGCCCCGGGGCCCCGCAGGCACCGACGGCGCGGGACCTCCCGTAGGCGCGGCCCCGCGTTCCGAGGGCCGTGGAATCCGATGCGAAACCGGCGGGAAGCCGGCGGGAAGCCGGCCGTTCGGGCCGGGAGCGGGCCCGGTTCGGTCAAGAGCGGTTCGGTTCCCGTTCGGCCGTGTGGCATCGAACTCACCCCAGACGTCACCCAAAGGGCGTGTCCCGCACCCGCTTCCTGCCATCCGGCGACCTACGTTGTCACGGTGGAGCAGCCCAGAACACGTCCCCCGCAGCGCCCGCGGCGCGGCCAGTCCCAGCAGGCCCCGCCGTCCCCGCAGGGCACCATCGACGAAGCCGCCACCGTCTACCGGGTGGTGGACGCGAAGCCGGGTGGCCGGTCCCGGCCGGTGCCGCCCGTCGTTCTCGCGCTCCGCAGGCTGCCCAATCCCCGGCTGACCGGCATCGGCGCGGGTCTCTTCGCCGCCGCCGTCATGTTCGCGCTGGCGTGCCTCGCCTCGCTGCTGTTCGACGGCTCGGCGACCGTGTACGGCGTGCTGTTCCTGCCGGTCAGCGCGCTGACCGCGCTGTGGGTGCGGCCCGCCGACCTGGTGACCGCCCCGATCATCGTGCCGATCGCGTTCGCCGTCGGGATCATCCCGATCTCCGGCGGTGAGGGAGGTTTCGCCGGTCAGACCATGGCGCTCGTCACCGCCCTCGCCGTGCACGCGGGCTGGCTGTACGGCGGCACGCTCGTCGCCGGGCTCATCGCGACCGTGCGGAAGGTACGGATGATGCGCCTGCGGCAACGGCAGCGCCGGGAGATGTCCGCCGCGCAGGCGCCCCGCGACCCGAGGGAGACGCGCCGGCCCCGGCGCTGACCACGACCGTGGCCGTTGCGTAGACCCTCTGGCCGTTACCGAGGCCGGGACCTTTCGGCCCCCGAGGCCGGGGCGGAGCTCCCGAGCCGGGCTCGGGGGCGCGCTCGGAGGTCGGTGCGCGCTCCTTGCCGGGGCGTACGCACGCAGGGTGTACGCCTGCGGGGGCGCTCGCGTATGGCTCACGGCTCGTACCCGGCCGCCCGGCGGGCGGCACCGTACGCCCGGCCCCTCGCCCGCCCCCGCGGCCCCTCCGGCTTCCGCGCCGCTACGCCCCGTCCGATCTACGCCCTGTCCGACGCCGCCATCGCCGCGCCCACGATGCCCGCGTTGTTCTGCAGCTCCGCCGGCACCATCTCGGCCCGGACATGTTCGATCAGCGGCAGGAACTTGTCGGCCTTGCGGCTGACCCCGCCGCCGATGATGAAGAGCTCGGGCGAGAACAGCATCTCCACGTGCATCAGATACTTCTGCACCCTGCGCGCCCAGTGGTGCCAGCCGAGGCCCTCGTCCTCCTTGACCTTGGTGGAGGCGTGCGTCTCCGCGTCGCGGCCCTCCAGTTCCAGGTGGCCCAGCTCCGTGTTGGGCACGAGCCTGCCGTCGGTGAACAGGGCGCTGCCGATCCCCGTACCGAACGTCAGCATGATCACGGTTCCTCCGCGGCCCCGCCCCGCGCCGAACGCCATCTCCGCGATGCCCGCGGCGTCGGCGTCGTTCAGGAGGGTTACGGGCAGGCCGAGCCGGTCGCTCAGGATCCGGCGGGCCTCCGCGTCGATCCAGCTCTTGTCTACGTTGGCCGCAGAGCGGGTGCACCCGTCGGTGACGACGCCGGGGAACGTGATGCCCACCGGCCCCGACCAGTCGAAGTGGCCGACCACCTCGGCCACGTGGTCGGCCACGTCCTTGGGCGTGGCCGGGTGCGGTGTGAGTACTTTGTAGCGCTCCTGCGCCAGGTCTCCGCGCTCCAGGTCAACGGGAGCGCCCTTGATCCCGGATCCGCCGATGTCCACGCCGAAGATCTCCATGGAATCCACGGTACGGGCAGGCGGCCCGGGCCACTTCCCGGAGCGCGCAACGGCCACGGCCGCCACGGCCGCCACAGCCGCCCTGCGCCCGTAGGCGGCACCGGCGGCTCCGGCGGCTCCGCGCGCTTCTGCGAACTCATCCTCGTCGGTGGCCCCGCCGCTTCGGCGGGTCCGACCGCATCGATGGTTCCGCCCCTTCGGTGGCTCCGCCGGCTTCGGTCGGAGCTACTTGCCCTCGACCAGCTCGGCGGCCTCGGCCCGCAGGTCGCGGCGGAGTTCCTTCGGCAGCGAGAACGTGATGGACTCCTCGGCCGCCTTCACGATCTCCACGTCCTCGAAGCCGCGCCGCGACAGCCACTCCAGGACGCCGTCGACCAGCACCTCGGGAACGGACGCGCCCGAGGTGACGCCGACCGTGGAGACACCCTCCAGCCACGCCTCGTCGATCTCGTCGGCGAAGTCGACCAGGTGGGCGTCGCCGGCACCGGCGCCGAGGGCGACCTCGACCAGGCGGACCGAGTTCGAGGAGTTCTTGGAGCCGACGACGATCACGAGGTCGGCGTCAGCGCCCATCTGCTTCACCGCGGTCTGCCGGTTCTGCGTGGCGTAGCAGATGTCGTCGCTGGGCGGCGAGACCAGGAGCGGGAACTTCTCCTTGAGCGCGCCGACCGTCTCCATCGTCTCGTCGACGGAGAGCGTGGTCTGGGAGAGCCACACGACCTTCGACGGGTCGCGCACCTCGACGTTCGCGACGTCCTCGGGGCCGTCGACCAGCGTGATGTGGTCGGGGGCCTCGCCGGAGGTGCCGATGACCTCCTCGTGGCCCTCGTGGCCGATCAGGAGGATGTCGAAGTCCTGCTGCGCGAAGCGGACGGCCTCCTTGTGGACCTTGGTGACCAGGGGGCAGGTCGCGTCGATCGTGGCGAGCTTCCGCTCGGCCGCCTCCTGGTGCACGGTCGGCGCGACGCCGTGCGCGGAGAACATCACGATCGAGCCCTCGGGGACCTCCGCCGTCTCCTCGACGAAAATCGCGCCCTTCTTCTCCAGGGTCTGTACGACGTACTTGTTGTGGACGATCTCGTGGCGTACGTAGACCGGGGAGCCGTACTGCTCCAGGGCCTTCTCCACGGCGATCACGGCACGGTCCACGCCCGCGCAGTAGCCACGGGGAGCGGCGAGCAGGACGCGGCGAGGTGTCGGAGCAGTCATGGGCCCCATCGTAAGGCCGCGCCGGACGGGCGGAAGATCGACGGGGTCGCCAGACTGATGCGTACGCGATCTGGTGCGTACGCGATCGACGGAGGGCTCATGTCGGGGACCGGAGGCGGCAGCGGCGACGGCGGAGGCAGCGGCGGCGTCGGCGCGGAGGTGAAGGGCGCGCACCAGGAGCCGGGCCGACTGCGGCGGACGCTCGGATTCCGGGATCTGGTGGTCTACGGACTCCTCTTCATCGCGCCGATGGCGCCCGTCGGGGTGTTCGGGACGCTCGACGCGAAGTCGGGCGGCGCGGTCGCGCTGGTCTACGTCGCGGCGACGGTCGTGATGGCGTTCACGGCCTTCAGCTACGCCCAGATGGTGCGCGTCGCCCCGCTGGCGGGTTCGGTCTTCGCCTACGCGCGCAAGGGGCTCGGGGAGGGAGCAGGGTTCGTCGCGGGGTGGATGGCGATGCTCGACTACCTCCTGATCCCGGCCGTCGCCTACCTCTTCTCCGGGATCGCGCTGAACGCTCTCGTGCCGTCGGTGTCGCGATGGGTGTGGACGGCGCTCGCCGTCGTCGTGACCACGCTGCTCAATCTGTGGGGCGTACGGGCCGCCGCCCGGGTCGGGTTCGCGGTCCTGATGATGGAGATCTTGGTGCTGCTGGTGTTCCTGGTGTCGGCGGTGGCGGTGCTCCTGCGGAGCGGGGCGCAGCGCGGGTGGCTGACCCCGTTCACGGGCGACTCCGGTTTCGCCCTGTCGGCGGTGCTGGGCGCGGTGTCGGTCGCGGTGCTGTCGTACCTGGGCTTCGACGCGATCGCCTCGTTCGCCGAGGAGGTGACGGGCGGCTCGGCGAAGGTGGCGCGGGCGGTGCTGTTCTGTCTGGTGCTCGCGGGCACGCTGTTCGTGGCGCAGGGGTACCTGGCGGCGCTGCTGGAGCCGATGACGTCGGCGGAACTGGCCACCGATCCGGCCGCGCAGGGGTCGGCGTTCTACGACACGGTGGACGCGTCGGTCGGGACCTGGCTGCACGATCTGGTGGCGATCAGCAAGGCGGTCGGGGCGGCCTTCGCGGCGCTGGCGGGGCAGGCGGCCGCGGGACGTCTGGTGTTCGCGATGGCCAGGGAGCGGCGGTTGCCGTCGCTGCTGTCCAGGGTCGATCCGCGGTCGGGAGTACCGCGGTTCGCGATCCTGCTGACAGCGGCGATCGCGCTGGTGGCCGCCGTGTGGGCGGCCCGGCGCCCCGACGGTCTCGACCATCTGGTGTCGGTCGTCGACATCGGGGCACTGACGGCGTTCGTGCTGCTGCACGCGTCGGTGGTCGGCTGGTTCGCCGTACGCCGGATGGCGGGGCCGCCGAGCTGGTGGCGGCATGTGCTGGTGCCGGTGGTGGGTGCGGGGGTGCTGGTCGCGGTGATCATGGCGGCGACCGCGAGCGCCCAGGTGGTGGGGGTGTGCTGGCTGGGAGTGGGGTTGGTGGTGCTGGCGGTGCAGTGGGGGCGGCGACCGGCGTGACGGAGCCGCACACCCCGCTCCCGACGGCTGTACGTCCCGGCGGATGTACGCCCCCACGGCTGTGCGTCCCGGCGGATGTACGCCCCCACGGCTGTGCGTTCCGACGGACGCACGGTGCGGCATTCGGACGGGGCGGGAGCGAGGTGGGGGACGGTGACGGCGTGGCCGGTTCGCGGGCGGCCGATTGTCGGTGCCGACGGATACGCTCACTCGCATGGCTCTCCAAACGTCCGCCGAAGCTCCGCTGCCCGTCGGCGAGGTATCGCGGCTCATCGGTGGCTGGATCGACCGGCTCGGGGCGGTCTGGGTCGAAGGACAGATCACCCAGCTGTCACGGCGGCCCGGCGCCGGTGTGGTCTTCCTGACGCTGCGCGACCCCTCGCGGGACGTCTCGCTGGGCGTGACGTGCTTCCGCCAGGTCTTCGACCGGATCGCCGACGTGGTGACGGAGGGGGCGCGGGTCGTCGTCCTCGCGAAGCCCGAGTGGTACGCGCCCCGCGGACAGCTGTCACTGCGGGCCACGGAAATACGGCCGGTCGGCGTCGGTGAGCTGCTGGTCAGGCTCGAACAGCTGAGGAAGTCGCTGGCCGCCGAGGGGATCTTCGCGCTCGACCGGAAGAAGCCGCTGCCGTTCCTGCCCCAGCTGATCGGGCTGGTCTGCGGGCGGGCCTCGGCCGCCGAGCGCGATGTGCTGGAGAACGCCCGCCGCCGTTGGCCCGCCGTGCGGTTCGAGGTGCGGAACACGGCCGTGCAGGGGGTGCACGCGGTCAATCAGGTGGTCCAGGCCGTGAAGGAGCTGGACGACCTCCCGGACGTCGACGTGATCGTCGTGGCCCGGGGCGGCGGCAGCGTGGAGGACCTGTTGCCGTTCTCGGACGAGCAGCTGATCCGTACGGTCGCCGCGTGCCGTACGCCGGTGGTGTCCGCGATCGGTCATGAGCCGGATTCCCCGCTGCTCGACCTGGTCGCGGACCTGCGCGCCTCGACGCCGACGGACGCGGCGAAGAAGATCGTGCCCGATGTGGGCGAGGAGCTGGACCGGGTGCGGCAGCTGCGGGACCGGGCGTTGCGGTCGGTCCGGGGGCTGCTGGATCGGGAGGAGCGGGGGCTGGCGTACGCGCTGGCCAGACCGTCGATGGAGCACCCGCAGCGGATGGTGGACGAACGGGAGTCGGAGATCGACGCCCTGGTCGGACGGAGCCGACGGGTGCTGGGGCATCTGTTGGACCGGGCGGACTCGGAGCTCGCCCACACCCGGGCGCGTGTGGTCGCGCTGTCGCCTGCGGCGACCCTGGAGCGCGGATACGCGGTGCTGCAGCGCGCGGACGGCCACGTGGTGCGGGCCCCCGAGGACGCGGGACCTGCGGGTGAGGTGCTCCGGGCGCGGGTGTCGGGAGGCGAGTTCGCGGTGCGGGTGGCCGAGTGAGCTCCGGCCGTGCCGCGCCACGAGGAACCACGCCGTGCGGGCCCGCACCACGACGGGCAGGAGAACACCGCACGCCCTCGGCGCGGTGCGCGGACGGCGGCGATGACGGACGACGAGGTCGAGGGCCCGAGGCGGGCCGGAACGTAGGGTGGGGCATATGACGGACGACGGGGCCGCGACGGCCGGTGCCACGGGCACGCTCGGATACGAGCAGGCCCGTGACGAGCTGATCGAGGTGGTACGCCGCCTGGAGGCGGGCGGTACGACGCTGGAAGAGTCCCTCGCTCTCTGGGAGCGGGGCGAGGAGCTGGCGAAGGTGTGCCGGCACTGGCTGGAGGGCGCCCGCGCGCGACTGGACGCAGCCCTGGCCGGACCGACCAGCCCCCAGAAGGCCGACGACGCGCCCCTGCGGGACGGTGGCGGCGCGGCGGGCGACGACGACTGAGCTCCGGTGTCCGAGGGCGTCCGGGAGCGGACGAGGATGTCCGGGGCCGCCGCGGGCCCCGGATGCCCCGCGCCGACACACCCTGCCGGGCCCTGACACCCTGGCCCGTCCCGCGGACGCTGCCCGCGTCCTGTGGAACGGATCACTCCCCTCCGAGTTTAGTTGAAAGTTAATACACCTCTGCCTTACGGTGTTCCGCGTTGCACGAACCACGCGCACAACCCGGAAGGCATCACCGCACCATGTCCCTCGTTCTCGACCCCGCCGCGCAGGACCTCCTCTTCCGTGAGGCCCGTACCGCCAACACCTTCACCGACGAGCCGGTCACCGATGAGCAGGTCCAGGCGATCTACGACCTGGTCAAGTACGGCCCCACCGCGTTCAACCAGTCGCCGCTGCGCGTCGTCCTCGTCCGCTCCGACGAAGCCCGCGCGCGCCTCGTGAAGCACATGGCCGAGGGTAACCAGCCGAAGACCTCCACCGCCCCGCTGGTCGCGATCCTGGCCACGGACAACGAGTTCCACGAGGAGCTTCCGGCCCTGCTGCCGCACTTCCCGCAGGCCAAGGACGCCTTCTTCGCCGAGCGCCCGGTCCGCGAGTCGTCCGCCGCACTCAACGGCTCGCTGCAGGCCGCGTACTTCATCCTGGGCGTCCGCGCCGCCGGCCTGGCCGCCGGCCCGATGACCGGCTTCGACGCCGCGGGCATCGAGAAGGAGTTCCTGGACGGCGACCACAACGTGCTGATGGTCGTCAACATCGGCAAGCCGGGCGAGGACGCCTGGTTCCCGCGTCTGCCGCGCCTCTCCTACGACGAGGTCGTCACGACCGTCTGATCGCGCGACGCGGACAGGAAGAAGGCCCCGGAGCAGCGCCGCTCGCTGCCGATCCGGGGCCTTTCCATGCGCCCATACACGTCTCGGGGCCTCCCTGAGCGCCCTGCGGGCCCGGAGCGCGGCTCGGGGGCGCCCCAAGCACTCCGCCGCGCAGGGACGCCGGAGGGCGACGCGCCGGGAATCCCGGCAGGTGCGGAATCCTGACGGATCAGGGATCCGGCGGGCCAGGGCTCCCGGCGAGTCAGGATTCCTTGAGCGCGGCGGCCATCTCCGCCAGCCGCTCCGTCGGGGCGGACCCCGTCACCACCGTGGTCGCGTCCTTGCCCCGGAGCACGAGGGCGTCGTACTTGTCGCCCTTCCAGTGCTGCCACGCCTCACCGGCGACCTGCCGGGTGCGCCCGGTGTTCCTGGCGTTCTGGCTGACCTCGGTCACGTACTTCTCCGCCAGGGAGGTGGACTGCTCCACCGCGACGTACTTGCCGTCCGGGTCGAGGAAACCCAGGTGCCAGCTGTCGCCGTTCTCGCGGTCGTAGCTGACCGAGGTCGGCTTCCAGTCCTTGGCGAGCCCGTCCGGGGCGGCCACTGGGTACGGCGCCGCGCGCCGCGCCGTCACCAGCTCCACCCGGTAGTCGATCGCCTTGACCGGGTTGGCGTTCTCGTCATGCGGAACGAAGATGTAAACGAGCCCTGCCGTGCCGGTGGCCACCGCCATCGACAGGAACATCCCCCGCACCGTCTGCTTGCCTCGCTTGCTAGCCACGGGTCCATGGTCGCATCAGGGACGACGGACCCGCCGCTCGGGTCAAGCGCTCAAAAGTGACCCGGTCTGCTCATTTTATCGACCTGGCGATAGAGTCATTGCACCCTCTTCCGGTCGTCGCCGTACAGAAAGGTGCGCTCCGATGTCCGAGCATCATCTGCCGTCCCAGCTCGAGGTCTCCCCGGAGGCCCCCGACCGCAACCTCGCCCTGGAGCTGGTCCGGGTCACCGAGGCCGCCGCCATGGCGGCGGGGCGCTGGGTCGGCCGCGGGGACAAGATCGGCGCCGACGGGGCCGCCGTGAAGGCCATGCGAACCCTCGTTTCCACCGTGTCGATGAACGGCGTCGTCGTCATCGGCGAGGGCGAGAAGGACGAAGCCCCCATGCTGTTCAACGGGGAGCGCGTCGGTGACGGCACGGGCCCCGAGGTCGACATCGCGGTGGACCCGATCGACGGCACGACGCTCAACGCCAAGGGCATGCCGAACGCGATCGCCGTGCTGGCCGCCGCCGACCGCGGCGCCATGTTCGACCCGTCCGCGGTCTTCTACATGGACAAGCTGGTCACGGGACCCGAGGCCGCCGACTTCGTCGACATCAACGCGCCCGTCTCGGTGAACATCCGCCGTGTCGCGAAGGCGAAGAACTCCTCCCCCGAGGACGTCACCGTCGTCGTCCTCGACCGCCCGCGCCACGAGGGCATCGTCAAGGAGATCCGGGAGACCGGCGCCCGCATCAAGTTCATCTCCGACGGCGACGTCGCGGGCTCGATCATGGCCGCCCGCGAGGGGACCGGCGTGGACCTGCTGATGGGCATCGGCGGCACCCCGGAGGGCATCATCTCGGCGTGCGCCATAAAGTGCCTCGGCGGTGTCATCCAGGGCAAGCTCTGGCCGAAGGACGAGGCCGAGCGGCAGCGCGCCCTGGACGCCGGGCACGACCTGGACCGGGTGCTGTCCACCGACGACCTGGTCAGCGGCGACAACGTGTTCTTCGTCGCGACCGGCATCACGGACGGCGAGCTGATGCGCGGCGTGCGGTACCGCGCGGAGACGGCGACCACCGAGTCGATCGTCATGCGGTCCAAGTCCGGCACCATCCGGAAGATCGACTCGACGCACCGGCTCTCGAAGCTTCGCGCCTACAGCGCGATCGACTTCGACCGCGCGAAGTAACCCCCCCTTCCCCGCGGACCCGGTGGGTCCGGCCCGTGGGCCCGTTCCCGAACGCAGGGGACGTACGCGAAGAGGCGCCCCTACTGTGCGGTGGGGCGCCTCTTCGCGTGCACGAGGGTGCCCGCGCGCGTGGACGGGCTCGCTCCCCGGCCGTCCGCTCGCCGGCCCTGCGCGGCCGTGTGCCCGTCAGCCCGCCGCGGCGACGCGGTTCGGCGCCCCGGTGGACGCCGACGACGCCTTCAGCTCCATCTCGCGCCGCCTGCGCCGGGCGAGCACCACGCGGCGCTCGGCGGCGGTGAGACCGCCCCACACGCCGTACGGCTCCGGCTGTATGAGCGCGTGCTCCTGGCACTCGACCATCACCGGGCAGCGCGCGCAGACCCGCTTCGCGGACTCCTCCCGCGCGAGTCTGGCGGCGGTCGGCTCCTTCGACGGAGCGAAGAACAGCCCGGCCTCGTCGCGGCGGCACACCGCCTCCGAGTGCCAGGGGCCGGCCTGGTCCTCCCGAGCGGGAATGCGCTGGGGAGGAACGGCGGCGACCTGCAGGGGCTGATGCGGCAGTTGCAGCACGGTCTACTCCTGACGACGGCTTCGGAGCGAGAAGACGATGCAGCAGTCCCTACCCGCTGTGCGTGCGCCTATGCACTGAGTGGCCCTCGGTTCCGGGCCTCACACGTGCCTCTGGTCAGGGATTTGGCCGAATTTCGAAGGCGATCCGAAGGCGATTCCGGGGCGTTTCGAGGACGATCCGAGGGTCGGTTCCGGAGCGCTTCCGAAACGGCCCGGAAGCGGCTCGAAGCGACCCGGAATCGGTTCGGAGGTGCCTTGGAAACGCCTTGCGAGCCGCTCGGATGCGCCTTGGAGGCAGCCGGAGGTGTTTCGGAGGTGGCGCACCGGGGTCCGGGAGGAGTTCCGGGAATTCCGAACGGATCCCTCCCGCACGCCCCGCTCCGCCGCCTCAGCCCAGGTGTTTGCGCATCTGCTTGCGCAGCCGGTCCTGGAGGTCCTCGATGAACTTCCCACGCTTGGGCTTGGCGTCGACGCTGCCGAACACCGAATATCCGTTGACGACGACCACGGGCGCCTCGGGGTCGGCGGATTCCAGCGTGGAGACCTCGAAACTGCCGAAGACACCGGTGCCGCCGCCGCGCAGCGAGATGTTCTCGGGGACCCTGATGTCGACGCTGCCGAAGACGGAGGTCGCGTTGATCACCGTGAGCCTCTGGCCGAAAAGTGCCTCCGTCAGATCGATCTCCACACTGCCGAAGAAGGCGAAGGCGTTCGTACGGCCGCCGACCCGCCAGCGCCCCCTGCGGGTGGAACTGCTGAAGATCGCCACGAGGCTCTCCGCCGGGCCGCCCGGACCCGCCGCGTCCTCCTGGCCCTGGACGCCGGGGGCGACGGTCGGGCGGGCGCCGCCGGGCGCGGGCAGATCCCGCACCAGCGGTTCGAGTTCACCCACGGTCTTGGCGCGATAGACCGCGTCGACCCGCTCGGAGTGTTCCTCGGCGGTGAGCCGGCCCTCGGCCATGGCCTCGCGCAGGATGTCCGCGATCCGGTCACGGTCCGCGTCGGAGGCGCGGATACCGGCCGGCTCGGCCGGGGCTACGGGCTTCTGGGGGTGCTTTTCGAGGTCCACCGCCCCAGCGTACCGAAACGCGATAGATCGCGACTACCCCTTGCTCCGCCCCGCCGTGTCGCGTCCATGCCCACATCCATGAAACCCCTGGCCGGCCACACCGCGTGCGCGCCGTCCGCGACGTCCCCGCCGAGGGCCGTTTCGCCAACGCCGCGTCCGCACCCGCGCGCCCCCTCTCGGACAGACGCCCGCACCAGCCCTCCCGGGCAGGCGTCCGGACGAAACCCTTCGGGCGGAGGCCGGGACTGAGCCCTACCTCACAGCTTCGGCGTCCGTACGGGGTTCTACCCTGGTGGATGCGCTGCCCGAGGGAGGCCAGCGCCGTCTGCCGAGTGAGGAATGGCCGTAATGCCAGAGTTTGCGTACTCCGATCTGCTCCCCCTGGGAGAGGACACCACGCCCTATCGTCTGGTGACCTCCGAGGGTGTCTCCACCTTCGAGGCCGACGGTCGTACGTTCCTCAAGGTCTCCCCGGAGGCGCTGCGCACCCTGGCCGCCGAGGCCATGCACGACATCTCGCACTACCTGCGCCCCTCCCACCTCGCGCAGCTGCGGCGGATCGTGGACGACCCCGAGGCGTCGTCGAACGACAAGTTCGTCGCGCTCGACCTGCTGAAGAACGCGAACATCGCCGCCGCGGGCGTCCTGCCGATGTGCCAGGACACCGGAACCGCGATCGTCATGGGCAAGCGCGGGCAGAACGTGCTCACCGAGGGCGGTGACGAGGAGGCGCTGTCGCGCGGCGTCTTCGACGCCTACACCAAGCTCAACCTGCGGTATTCGCAGATGGCTCCGCTCACCATGTGGGAGGAGAAGAACACCGGCTCCAACCTGCCCGCGCAGATCGAGCTGTACGCCACCGACGGCGGCGCGTACAAGTTCCTCTTCATGGCGAAGGGCGGCGGCTCGGCCAACAAGTCGTTCCTGTTCCAGGAGACGAAGGCCGTACTGAACGAGACCTCCATGATGAAGTTCCTGGAGGAGAAGATCCGTTCACTGGGCACGGCCGCCTGCCCGCCCTACCACCTGGCGATCGTCGTCGGCGGCACGTCGGCCGAGTTCGCGCTGAAGACCGCGAAGTACGCCTCCGCGCACTACCTGGACGAGCTGCCCGCCGAGGGCTCCCCCACCGGCCACGGCTTCCGGGACAAGGAGCTGGAGGAGAAGGTCTTCGAGCTGACGCAGAAGATCGGCATCGGCGCCCAGTTCGGCGGCAAGTACTTCTGCCACGACGTACGCGTCGTCCGCCTCCCCCGCCACGGCGCGTCGCTGCCGGTCGCGATCGCCGTGTCCTGCTCGGCGGACCGCCAGGCCGTCGCGAAGATCACCGCCGAGGGCGTCTTCCTGGAGCAGCTGGAGAAGGACCCGGCGCGCTTCCTGCCGGACACCACGGACGAGCACCTCGACGAGGCGGGTGCCCGCGGCGAAGCCGCTGAACGGCAGAGTGTGAAGATCGACCTCAACCGGCCGATGGACGAGGTCCTCGCCGAGCTGACCAAGTACCCGGTCAAGACCCGGCTCTCGCTGACCGGTCCGCTGGTCGTGGCCCGCGACATCGCGCACGCCAAGATCAAGGAGCGGCTGGACGCGGGCGAGGAGATGCCGCAGTACCTGAAGGACCACCCGGTCTACTACGCGGGCCCGGCGAAGACCCCCGAGGGGTACGCGTCCGGCTCCTTCGGCCCGACCACGGCCGGCCGCATGGACAGCTACGTCGCGCAGTTCCAGGCGGCGGGCGGCTCCAAGGTGATGCTCGCCAAGGGCAACCGCTCCAAGCAGGTCACCGACGCCTGCGAGGCGCACGGCGGCTTCTACCTCGGCTCGATCGGCGGCCCGGCGGCGCGCCTCGCGCAGGACTGCATCAAGAAGGTCGAGGTCGTCGAGTACGAGGAGCTCGGCATGGAGGCGGTGTGGCGGATCGAGGTCGAGGACTTCCCCGCGTTCATCGTCGTCGACGACAAGGGCAACGACTTCTTCACCGAGCCGGCCGCCGCGCCGACGTTCACCAGCATTCCGGTGCGAGGCCCCGGCCTCGCCTGACGCCCCGGGAAGAACACACGCCCGGACGCGGAGGAGCACGCCCCTTCGCGCGAACACGACACTGCGAGCCCGAGTGCCACGTTCGCGCGACAGGGGCCGTCCCCGCGTGCGGGCATGGAGCCACGAAGGTACGGAAGTACGGCAGCACGACCGCCGCGCACCCCGGTCATGAGCGCGCGCCCCCACGACCGGGGGCGCGGCGGCGCGCGTTCCGGGGTGCGCGGCTGCATGCGTTCGGGCATGCGCGTTCGGCATGCGTTCCGGCGTACGCGTTCGGCGGGCGTACGGCCCTCCGCCGGCCCGGAGGATCCCGGGGCCGGCCCGTGGGCCCCGGCCGCGGCCGGAACACGGTCCATGTGACGAGGGTCCGACGGCGGGACGCCGTCCCGCGCCCACCCCCGAACCGGCCATGACGGGTGGGCGTCACCAGCGATCATGTACGGCAAGTTTCAGCCAATTTCGCGGCGGTCCACGCGGGACCGGTCACCCGGCCGGGCACAGGGGCGCGCGTCCGGTACGCGCGCCCCCCGCCGACCTTCGGGACCCCCCTCGAACCCCCTCCGTACGGGCGCCGCGCGCCCTTGCACGCCCCGGTCCCGGGCTCCCCGGCGGCCGGTCCGGCACCGCCGCTTTCACGCAGCGGGGCGTGCCGGGGACTTGCGCCGTACCGGGCCCCTGCGGTGGGTTGTCGAGGGCCCCGACGTGCTCGGCGCTCCGCGGTCGCGGGGAACCGGGAGCCCTCGCCGGGAACCCGTAGCCGGAAGAAGTCCCGGAAACGGAAGAAGTCCCGGAAAACAGCAGCCCAGCCGCCACCCCCCACACCCGGACCGCACCCGACCCGCACCTAGCGGCCGGACGCGGCCCGGGCACTGTCACCTCACCGTCGAACACCGGAAAGGCGGACGCCGTATGACGCCGCTTCCCCACCGCAGCCACGCCGACGACCTGCTGTCCTTCATCAAGGCCAGCCCCTCCCCGTATCACGCGGTGGCCTGCGCCGCCCAGCGCCTGGAGAAGGCCGGCTTCCGAGAGCTGCGCGGCACGGACGACTGGACGGGCACGACCGGCGGCTGCTTCGTCACCCGCGGCGGTGCCCTGATCGCGTGGTACGTCCCCGAGGGCGCCCCCGCCCACACCCCCTTCCGGATCGTCGGCACGCACACCGACTCGCCCAACCTGCGGGTCAAACCCACTCCCGACACCGGGACGGCGGGCTGGCGGCAGGTCGCCGTGGAGGTGTACGGCGGCGTCCCGCTGAACACCTGGCTCGACCGCGATCTCGGCATCTCGGGGCGGCTGGCGCTGCGCGGGCCCGGCGGCACGGTCGAGTCCCGGCTCGTCCAGATCGACGAACCGCTGCTGCGGGTGCCCCAGCTGGCCATCCACCTGGACCGCACGGTCAACGAGGGGCTGGCCCTCGACCGGCAGCGCCATCTCGCCCCGCTGTGGGCGCTCGGGGCGCCCGAGGAGGGTGCGCTGCTGCGCCGGGTCGCGCGGACCGTGGAGGCGGACCGGGAGGACGTGCTCGGCTGGGACCTGATGCTCCACGACGTCCAGCCGCCCGGATACCTGGGTGCGGACCGGGAGTTCGTGGTGTCGGCGCGGCTGGACAACCTGGTGTCCGTGCACGCCGGTGTGACGGCGCTGGCGGCCGCGGCGACCGCGCCCGACGAGCCCGCGTACATCCCCGTCCTGGCCGCGTTCGACCACGAGGAGGTCGGCAGCGGTTCGGAGACGGGCGCGCAGAGCCCGCTGCTGGAGCGGGTGCTCAACCGTTCGGTCACCGCGCGCGGCGGCGGCTCGGAGGACTGGGCCAGGGCCCTGTCCGGCGCGTTCTGCGTGTCCTCCGACATGGCGCACGCCGTGCACCCCAACTACGCGGAACGGCACGATCCGGGTCATCAGCCGCTGCCCAACGGCGGCCCGACGGTGAAGGTCAACGTCAACCAGCGGTACGCGACCGACAGCACGGGCATGGCGGTGTTCGCGGCGGCGTGCGAGCGGGCGGGCGCGCCATGGCAGCCGTTCGTCTCCAACAACGCGATGCCGTGCGGCACGTCCATCGGCCCGCTCACCGCGGCCCGGCTGGGCGTCACGACGGTCGACGTCGGAGTACCCGGGCTGTCCATGCATTCGGCGCGCGAACTGTGCGGGGCCGCCGATCCCGGTCATCTGGCCGCCGTCCTGGGCGCGTTCATGGCATCCGACTGACATCTGGCGGTCGACCGCGCGGACCCCGGCCGCGCAGGGGCCCGGCACGGGCCCGAAGGGCCTGCGGCGCCCGGTCGGCACACGGGAGGGGTGGGACGGTCCGGACCGCCCCACCCCTCCCGCCGCTGTCATCGCGTCACGGCGTCATCGCCTCACGACGTCAGGCGAACCGCTGGTTCGCGCTACCGTCGCAGTTCTGCAGCCGCAGCGTGTCCCTGGCCGACGCGAGCGTCAGGCAGAGCCCCGTCGCGGCGGCCGGACGCAGGGTGCCCGCCTCCGCTACGAAGCGCTGGTTGGCCGCGCCCGAGCAGTTCCACAGGATGAGCCGGGCGCCCGCCTTGTAGTCGGCGGCCGGCACGTCCAGGCAGCGGTCGTGGCTCAGCTCCGTGCGCAGGCTCTTCGTAACGGAGTCGTACCACCAGCCCTGGTTGCGGCCGCCGTGGCACTCCCAGCCCGCGATCGTGGTGTCGTTGCGGGTCACCGAGGCGGGGACGTCCACGCAGGTCCCCGTGGCCTGGTTCCTGAGGGGCTCGAAGACGTCGTCCCACGCCACCGGTTGGAGCGTCGGCTTCCCGGTGCTGGCCGGATCGGCGCAGCTCGCCTCGCGCAGGCCCGAGTCGTAGAGCTGGGTCAGGCAGGAGGCGAAGGCTGCGTGGCCGCGCGCGTTCGGGTGGAAGGACTGCCGGACGGAGTTGGCGTCCGGCGGGAAGTGCCCCAGGTCGATGTACAGACCGCGGGCCCAGGTGTCCTCGCTGCACACCTCGTGGCCGTGGAACAGCCGCGAGTTGTCGAGGTAGACGGCCCCGGTGTCGGCCGCGACCTTCCGCATGCCGCGCTCGAAGGCGGGCACGGCGACGTTGCGGCCCCAGGCGGCGTCGGAGTCGTAACCCGCGCAGCCGCCGGGCAGCTTGCCGGGGAAGTTCGGGTTGTCGTAGAAGTCGGGGCCGATCGGGCTCGGGTATCCCATGACCACGAGCTTGTAGTCGTTGTCGCGGTACCCGGCACCGGACATGACGGTCCGCAGGTCGCGCACCGTCTTCTCGACCTTGGGGACGAGTCCGTCGACGCGCTGCTGCCAGCCGCCCTCGTACGTCGGCTGGCAGGTGCCCTTGGAGAGGATCCAGCGCTCGACGCAGTCGGTCATGACCGGGCCGAACTGGAGGTCGTCGTTGGCCCCGGCGACCAGCAGGATCATCTTGATACGGGTGTTGCGGGCCTTGACGGCGAGGTTGTCGCTCTGCACGAGTTCGTCGGCGTACTGCTTCGAACCGCCGATGACGATGTTGCCCGTGTACGCGCCCGAGCAGGCGACGTTGTAGGTGACGTCGGCCGCGATGCCGGTGCGGTGGATGGCGGAGTCGGGCGAGCGGTGACACCAGTTGTCGGGGCCGTTGGTGCCCGACTCGTACGTGCCGACGCCCTCGCCGGAGATCTCACTGTCGCCGAGCGAGATCAGTCCGGTCTTGCGCTCGGCGAGGGGGCGCTCGGCCGGGTCGCCGTACAGCTTGACGGCCTCGGCGGCCCGGATGGCCTCCAGTTCCGGGGAGAGGGGTGTGGATGCGGTGGTGCCGGCGGCGGACCGGTCCGCCGCGCCCGCCGGCCCCGCCGCGACGGCCAGGCCGCCGAAGGCCGCCGCCATGGCCGCGGCGGTCGCGACCATGCGGCGGAGTGTGTGTCTGGTGCGCTGCACTGCGCCTCCCGGGGGTTGTTGTTACCCCCGGTATTTACTGGTCGGTAGCCGTCTTGGGAATAGACGGAACAAGATAAGTGCTCACCTTCTTCAGGAGGTTGCATTCATGGACGACGCACAGACCCCGGCACCGGACTCCGCGCGGGCGCCCGCGCAAATCCCCTCGGGGAGGGCCGCACAGGCCCCCGCCGACGGCACCGACTTCCGTGTCGAGCACGACTCGATGGGCGAGGTGAGGGTGCCCGCGGACGCCAAGTGGCGGGCCCAGACGCAGCGCGCGGTGGAGAACTTCCCGGTCTCCGGGCAACGCCTGGAACGGGCCCACATCGAGGCCCTGGCCCGGATCAAGGCGGCCGCCGCCGAGGTCAACGCCGAGCTGGGCGTGCTCGACCGGGACATCGCCCGGGCCGTCCGGGAGGCCGCCGAGGAGGTCGCCGAGGGCCGCTGGGACGCGCATTTCCCGGTCGACGTCTTCCAGACCGGGTCCGGCACCTCGTCCAACATGAACACCAACGAGGTCGTGGCCACCCTCGCCACCGAGCGCCTGGGCCGCCCGGTCCATCCGAACGACCACGTCAACGCCTCGCAGTCGTCCAACGACGTCTTCCCCTCCTCCATCCACATCGCCGCGACCGCCGCCGTCACGCACGACCTCGTCCCGGCCCTGGACCACCTCGCCACCGCGCTGGAGCGCAAGGCCGCCGAGTTCGCGACGGTCGTGAAGTCGGGGCGCACCCATCTCATGGACGCCACGCCCGTCACCCTGGGACAGGAGTTCGGCGGCTACGCGGCACAGATCCGGTACGGGATCGAACGGCTGCGCGCCTCCCTCCCCCGCCTCGCCGAGCTGCCGCTGGGTGGCACGGCCGTCGGCACCGGCATCAACACCCCGCCCGGCTTCTCCGCCGCCGTCATCGCCGAGGTCGCCCGTGTCACCGGGCTTCCGCTCACCGAGGCCCGCGACCACTTCGAGGCGCAGGGGGCGCGGGACGCCCTCGTGGAGACCTCGGGCCAGCTGCGCACCATCGCCGTCTCGCTCACCAAGATCTCCAACGACCTGCGCTGGATGTCCTCCGGGCCGCGCACCGGCCTCGCCGAGATCGCCCTGCCCGATCTCCAGCCGGGTTCGTCGATCATGCCGGGGAAGGTGAATCCGGTCGTCCCCGAGGCCGTCCTGATGGTCGCCGCCCAGGTGACGGGGAACGACACGACGGTCGCCGTCGCGGGCGCGGCGGGCAACTTCGAGCTGAACGTCATGCTCCCGGTCATCGCGAAGAACCTGCTGGAGTCGGTCCGGCTGCTGGCCAACGCCTCGCGGCTGCTCGCGGACCGCACGGTCGACGGGATCACCGCGAACGTGGAGCGGGCCAGGGAGTACGCCGAGTCCTCGCCGTCCGTCGTCACCCCGCTCAACAAGTACATCGGCTACGAGGAGGCGGCGAAGGTCGCCAAGAAGTCCCTGGCCGAGCGCCGGACGATCCGCGAGGTGGTGCTGGAGTCGGGCTACGTCGAGCGGGGCGACCTGACGGTGGAGCAGCTCGACGAGGCCCTGGACGTGCTGCGCATGACCCGTCCCTGAGGTCCGCGGCAAAGGGGTCCGTCGCGTCTTCGGGAGGGGCCGGCGACGGGCGGCACCTCTCGGGCCTGTTCCGAATCCGCCCGCGGCGTCGCGGCGTCCGGCACCGTCGCCTCCCGCGTTGTCGTCGGTCGCCGACGCCCCGCGTCGACTCCCTCCTCCGCCTTGGATTCGACGGTGCCGGACGCCGCTCCTCGCTCCACGGACCAACTCAGAACAGGCCCTAGGATCTGCCCATGGCAGGCACCGGATACAACGAGCACTGGGCGCCGGGGGACCAGATCCTGTGGCGCTACCGCGGCAACGTCCCGCCGCCGCGGGACGGGAACGGGGACGACGGGACGGACCGCGCCCCCGGACCGGTCCACATCTGCCGCCCCGTCACCGTCGTGCAGGACACCGACGAACTGCTCGCGGTGTGGGTGGCGCCCGGCACCGAGTGCGTGAAGCCGGTCCTGACGGACGGCACCGACGTGCACGACGAGCCGCTCGCCACCCGCTACACCGCCCCGCGCACCACCGCGCGCTCGCCCTGGCTCGGCAATGGTGTGCTGAAACTCGCCCGTCCGGGTGAACCCTGGTCGATCTGGCTGTTCTGGGAGAGCGGCTGGCAGTTCCGCAGCTGGTACGTGAACCTGGAGGAGCCGCGCACCCGCTGGGCGGGCGGCATCGATTCCGAGGACCACTTTCTCGACATCTCCGTCTACCCGGACCGCAGCTGGGTCTGGCGCGACGAGGACGAGTTCGCCCAGGCACAGCGGGTCGGGCTGCTGGCCCCCGGGACCGCGCGACGGGTGCGGGAGGCGGGCCTGGCCGCCGTCGAGGTGATCCGGGACTGGGGCACGCCGTTCCGTGACGGCTGGGAGCACTGGCGGCCGGATCCGGGCTGGCGGGTTCCGGCCCTCCCGGATGACTGGGACCGTACCCCCACGCACATGGCGTCATGAGACCCTTGTCGCACCCCAGGGGGGCAACCGTAGGATCGTCCTCCGAAGTGCCGCACGGCTCCAACCGGAGCGCGCGGCACCGGACCTGACCACAAGTCACCGCACGGGCATCACGCACTGCATGAGCTGTATGGGCCACATCAGTCGTATGAATCGTATGAGCCACTACGAGGGGGTGGAGACGTGCCCGGTGTCGCCCGCCCCGTCGCCGGAAACGTTGTCACCGGACCACTCCACGGGTATCCGGTTTCGGCCCCTCGTTCGGGGGCATCCGGTGACAGCCGTTGTTTTCGCCGCTCTTGCCGGGGCAAAGTAGCGCCCCACGAGGTGATTGCCTCATACAACCGGCCCGGACGGACGGAATCCCACGCGTGACGGAGCATCCCACCTCCCACGAAGGCCGGCAGCCTCTCGCCGCACGGCCGCAGGAACGCACCCGGCCGCGGCAGCAGGACGCCGCGCCGGCCGCCTCCCATGCCTCCGCCGCGATCCCCGGCCCGGCCGCCGCACCGGGCGCGGCCGGGAATCCGGTGGCCGCCGCGGCGGCGGCCGGACCCGACCCGCTGGCCACCGCCCGCCGCGAGGGCGACCGGCTGCGTTTCGTCGGGGCCGCCACCCGGCGGATCGCCCGCGGCATCGACCTCGACGAGATCGTGCTGGGGCTGTGCCGGGCCAGCGTGCCGACGTTCTCCGACGCCATACTCGTCTATCTCCGCGACCCGCTGCCGGTCGGTGACGAGCGGCCGGTCTCCCCGTTCGTGCTGCGGCTGCGCCGCTCGGACCGGCTGCGGCTGCACGAGGACGAGACCGACACCCCGTCCGAGATCGAGCGGCTGCGCCTGCCGGTCGTCGACCCGCACGGCGATCTGCCGCCCGCGGCCGAGCTGTGCGAGGTCCGCTCGGGCGGCGCGCTGGCCGAGGTGCTGCGCGGGGTGCGGCCGGTCTTCGGGGACTCCGCGGCGGCCCGCGCGGCGCTTCCCGAGCTGCTGGGCGCCGACCGGTCCGTTCCCACCGGGCATCGCGCGATCCTGGCCCCGCTGCGCGGCCGACGGCGGGTGATCGGCGCCGCCGTCTTCCTGCGCGGTGCGGAACGGCCGGCCTTCGAGTCCAACGACCTGCTGGTCGCGGCCCAGCTCGCCACGCACACCGCACTCGGCATCGACAAGGCCGTGCTGTACGGACGCGAGGCGTACATCGCCGACGAGCTCCAGCGCACCATGCTGCCCGACTCGCTGCCGCAGCCGACCGGCGTCCGCCTCGCCTCCCGCTATCTCCCGGCCGCCGAGACGGCCCGGGTCGGCGGCGACTGGTACGACGCGATCCCGCTGCCCGGCAGCAGGGTCGCCCTGGTCGTCGGCGACGTCATGGGCCATTCCATGACCTCCGCGGCGATCATGGGGCAGCTGCGCACCACCGCGCAGACCCTGGCCCAGCTCGACCTGCCGCCGCAGGAGGTGCTGCACCACCTCGACGAGCAGGCGCAGCGCCTCGGCAGCGACCGCATGGCCACCTGCATGTACGCGGTGTACGACCCCGTCGCGCACCGCATCACCATCGCCAACGCCGGGCATCCGCCGCCCGTCCTGCTGCACCTGGGCGGCCGTGCCGAGGTGCTGAAGGTGCCGCCCGGCGCCCCGATCGGCGTCGGCGGGGTGGACTTCGAGGCGGTCGAACTGGACGCACCGGCAGGTGCCACCTTGCTCCTGTACACGGACGGTCTGGTGGAGTCCCGGCTGCGGGACGTCTGGACCGGCATCGAGATGCTGCGCGAACGGCTCGCCGCCACCGCCCGGCTGACCGGCCCGGACCACTCGCCGCCGCTGGAGGCGCTGTGCGACGACGTCCTGGACATGCTCGGCCCCGGTGACCGGGACGACGACATCGCGCTGCTCGCCGCCCGGTTCGACGGCATCGCGCCCAGCGACGTCGCCTACTGGCACCTGGAACCGGAGGAGACCGCCCCGGGACGGGCCCGCAGGCTGGCCCGGCGGGCGCTGAGCCGGTGGGGGCTCGATGAGCTGTCCGAGTCGGTGGAACTGCTGGTCAGCGAGGTGGTCACCAATGCGGTCCGTTACGCGGAGCGACCGGTGACGCTGCGGCTGCTGCGCACCGACTTCCTGCGCTGCGAGGTCGGGGACGACGCCCCGCAGCTGCCCCGGCAGCGCCGGGCCCGGGACATGGACGAGGGCGGGCGCGGCCTGTTCCTGGTGAACCGACTGGCCAGACGGTGGGGAGCGACACGGCTGTCGACCGGCAAGGTGGTCTGGTTCGAAATGCCGGCCCGGAACCCGTAGAACGCGATCCGGAACGGCGGGCCGCGCGGCCCGCGGTTCCGGGCGGACGGCCCGGCGCGGAGAGCCCTGCACGGACGGTAGCGAAATGTTGCCGACCTCCTGTCGGCGGAGTTGACTTCAGTCGTGGACAAGGCGACCTGAACGAAGCCCCCACCGACGGGAGGACGCTCGTGTCCGACGAAACGAAGACCAGGAACACCCCCTACACCACGAACAATGCCGGAATCCCGGTGGAGAGCGACGAGCATTCGCTCACCGTGGGCTCCGACGGTCCGATCCTGCTGCAGGACCACTACCTCATCGAGAAGATGGCCCAGTTCAACCGGGAACGGGTCCCCGAGCGGGTGGTCCACGCCAAGGGCTCCGGCGCCTACGGCTTCTTCGAGGTGACCAACGACATCAGCCAGTTCACCAAGGCCGACCTCTTCCAACCGGGCAAGCGGACCGCGATGCTCGCCCGCTTCTCCACGGTCGCCGGTGAACAGGGCTCCCCCGACACCTGGCGCGACCCGCGCGGTTTCGCCCTGAAGTTCTACACGGAGCATGGCAACTACGACATGGTCGGCAACAACACGCCGATCTTCTTCGTACGCGACCCGATGAAGTTCCAGGACTTCATCCGCTCGCAGAAGCGCCGCCCGGACAGCGCGGTGCGCGACCACGACATGCAGTGGGACTTCTGGACGCTCTCCCCCGAGTCCGCGCACATGGTGACGTGGCTGATGGGCGACCGGGGCATCCCGAAGACCTACCGCCAGATGAACGGCTACAGCTCGCACACCTATATGTGGGTGAACGCGGGCGGCGAGCGGTTCTGGGTCAAGTACCGCTTCAAGACCGACCAGGGCATCGACTTCTACACGCAGGACGAGGCCGACCGGATGGCCGGCGTCGACGGCGACGTCCACCGCCGCGACCTGTACGAGTCGATCAAGCGCGGTGACCACCCGAGCTGGACGCTGTACGTCCAGATCATGCCGTTCGACGACGCCCCGGACTACCGGTTCAACCCGTTCGACCTCACGAAGGTCTGGCCGCACGCCGACTACCCGGAGATCGAGGTCGGCCGGATGACGCTGAACGAGAACCCGGAGGACTTCTTCGTCCACATCGAGCAGGCGTCCTTCGAGCCGTCGAACCTGGTGCCGGGCATCGGTCCGTCGCCCGACAAGATGCTGCTCGGCCGGCTGTTCTCGTACCCGGACACGCACCGCTACCGGATCGGCCCGAACTACGCGCAGCTGCCCCCGAACCGCCCCCGGTTCGGCCGCAACTCCTACGCGAAGGACGGCCCCATGCGGTACGAGCCCGCGCGCACCGGAGCGGTCTACGCGCCGAACTCGTACGGCGGTCCGGCCGCGGACACCGAGCGCTTCGGCGACCCGGCGGGCTGGGCCACGGCGGGCGAGATGGTGCACGAGGCGTACAAGCTGCACAGCGAGGACGACGACTGGGGCCAGGCGGGCACGATGGTGCGCAAGGTCCTGGACGACGCCGCCCGCGACCGGCTGGTGTCCAACATCTCCGGCCATCTGCTGGAGGGCGTGAGCGCCCCGGTCCTGGAGCGCGCGCTCCAGTACTGGCGCAACGTGGACAAGGACCTCGGCGACCGGGTCGCCAAGAAGGTCGACGGCGGCTGATTCCTCCGTCCGCCGGACGAAGGAGCACGGCGCGAGAAAGGCACGGGGCGGGGGGGGGGGGGCCCGGGGGGGGGGGGGCCCCCGGGGGCCCCCCGCCCCCCCGCGCCCGGCCCGGGCCGCCCCGGGGTGGCCCGGGGGGTGGATGGCCGCGGGGACGCCCGCA